>NZ_CADEGP010000135.1 GCF_902826915.1 uncultured Nitrosomonas sp. | reverse complement strand
GATCAAAAACAGCAGGTCGCTTGATTCTCATACACCAGATTTGACTATAGCTCCATAACCCCTGTGCAACCGTCTGGTTACCATTCGCCAATATTCATCGCAAGCTAGCTCGAGATCCGTAAAAAGCTCGCGTTTGTATCCGCCGCGCCGGTTATGCAATCCATACCAGCAGCGCACAATGGATAAATCACCCAACAGATCACGCTCAATTAAAAGCGTATAGCCTCGGGTTTGCGTCCTGAATTCTGTTTTGAACAGTATGTGCATGATATTATCCGTTTGAGTATTCAGGTGATCCGATATGTTGTAGATCGAAGTAACATTACTACTGCATGTTGCAATTATACTTTGCATGCCTTAACTGTTACACCTAGCCATAGAGCGTGCCAATTTCTTCTATTACTTAATAGGGACAATACACACTCTCCATCATCGGGAAATGTTTTACATTGCAGGTGGCAAGAATAAGGTTCTTGCATTCAGCAGAAGAAGCAAGCAGCGCGTCAACAATGCCGACACCGTGGCTTTTGCCATACTGCCGCCGATATAGGCCGCCTTTAATAGCAGCTTCAGCATTTAACAGAATCACGGGAAAATGCTGCACCAGCTTATCAAGCAAGTTACGTTCTCTACCATCTCGAACACCTGCATATAATTCGGCAACAGTGAGCGCTGAAAGGAAAGGGGGCGTCTCTAGTCCTTCCAAAAACTGCGCTGCCTTTTAATCTGATGTATGTTCTTTTAGAGATTCACTACAAACCCCAGAAACTCTAAATCTAGGATAATTTATGAAAATATTATCAAGAAATTAGATATGTTTAACTGTTTATAAACGATAAGATACTATGCTTTCAACTCTTTTTCCCAAGGCGGATCACCACTGAATACCGCGACCAAATGATCCACGACAGAGCGGACTTTTATTGAAACATGGCGATTTTTCGGATAAACCGCATAGATTGTGTCTGCAACTGGGTATGCGTGCGGTAAGGCATTAATCAATTGGCCATCTTTCAGTGCATCGGCAACGATGAATAACGGAAGAATGGTAATGCCAAGTCCAGCTATTGCTGCATCTCGCATTGATTCGCCATTATTAGTGACGATCCGACTACGAACAACCAGTGAACGAGGTACACCGACGGTTTCTGACGAATCGAATCGCCAGATATGGCTGGACGATACATTCGCATAGCCGATACAAGTATGGCTAGTTAGTTCGTCAATTGAAGCGGGTAATCCGGCGCGTTTGGCATACGTTGGACTACAGCAAACCACGCGGCGGCTTACTGCTAATTTACGGGCTACAAGTGATGAATCACGTAACCGACCAATACGAATGCCTAAATCGTAGCCTTTGCCAGATAAATCAGTAATCTGATCATTAAGCTCCAGGGCAAGCGACAGCCGTGGATGGTTACTGATAAACGAGAATAAAACAGGGCCAAGATACTTGACGCCAAAAGTCATCGGAACCGCGATGCGCAGTGCCCCACATAACGCTCCGTCTTGCTCGATTAGCGCCTCGAGCTATGATTATTTCTGGTGTATGACAAGTGAGGAGAAAGCGGTGTAGCCTG
>NZ_CADEGP010000134.1 GCF_902826915.1 uncultured Nitrosomonas sp. | reverse complement strand
AGTCTCACAAATCCCCCATTAGTCTCGGTTGGTCTCCATAGGCCTCGGTTGTGGCACAAAAATGACACAAATTTGCCACAAGTCATTTATGCCGACAATCTTACCGCAGCCTATGGAACAGAAAATTGTCGCCGCATCCGGCAACATATTTTCACTGAGCTTTCCCCGATTGCCGGAGATTTGGCGGCTCACTACATCAAAGCTGCTGAACGTTCCAGTTTCGAGCAAGCAAACCATGAGCTGCAAGATATTTATAATCAGCTACGCATTGAAGATCTTAATCTATGCGCTGATCATGAAGAATTGCTCAATGCCGCCCGTCGTTATGCAGAAAAATGTTATCTGGCACGCAACCGCACTAAATCCCCTTCTGATGCGTATCAGGCATGCTTGCGCATTGTCGATCACTATCAAGTCAAGCGGCCATCCATCAAAGGCGATAATCTGGAACCGGCTCTGAATCGCATGTGCTGCCATCACTGGTGGTTTCGTAGAATCAAGATATTGCGATTGCGCAAGATTGAGACCATTTCCAGAAATATCGAGCTGGTCAGCCGCCTACGTGGCACATATGCCAGCGACTACACGATTCATGTTAAGCGCAAACAAAAGGAAAGAAATCGGCTCTATCTGGCCTCTACCTTTGTAAGTAATGAAAATGGTGATCTTTTTTCCCTGCAGAACCTAGCCGATCGTTCGGTATCCAATCCAGCAATTCGCCGTGCTGAATTGATGACACGTATCCGAGGTTTTGAAATGGTTGCCGATCATCTGGGTCATGTGGGTGAATTCTATACCGTAACCACCCCTTCGCGCATGCATGCCTGTTTGCATCATGGCGCAACCAATCCCCGCTATGATGGAACTAGCGTATTACAAGCGCACGAATACCTCACCCATATTTGGTCTTTAATTCGCGCTGAATTGCATCGCCAGGGTATTCAGCCCTATGGCTTCCGCGTAGTCGAACCCCACCACGACGGCACACCGCATTGGCACTTATTATTATTCATGCCGGAAAAACATCGTGAAGCGGTTAGGAAAGTCATGCGTCATTACGCCCTTCTCGATACTGGCAACGAACCAGGAGCGCAAGAGCGCCGTTTCAAAGCGGAGCCGATTGATCCAGCGAAAGGCTCGGCCGTGGGTTACATTGCAAAGTACATTTCCAAAAACATAGACGGCTTTGCACTCGATCAGGATTTGTACGGCAATGATGCTGCAAAAGCAGCTGAGCGCATTACCGCATGGGTCAATACCTGGGGCATTCGTCAGTTTCAGCAAATCGGCGGCCCAAGCGTGACCGTATGGCGTCAATTAAGAAAACTCGACAAATCCGACGATCCCGAGCTTGAATCCATCCGTCAATCTGCCACCGCCGGTGATTGGGCGGCCTTCATGCTGGCAATGGGCAAGCCCGAAACTCCTCACCGTTCACATGCAATCAAACCTTTATACGATCAAAGCAAGCACCTCAACCCAATGACCAGGGAAGCCTATTCACCGGCTACAGGGCGTTATGGCGATTCTGCACCATTGCGCGTATCCGGAATACTTTGGAAAGGCTCAAGCTATAGCACACGCAAACATGTTTGGATGCTTTTCAAAGTCGACAGCGAGGACGTGACATTAAGGAGCGAGG
>NZ_CADEGP010000133.1 GCF_902826915.1 uncultured Nitrosomonas sp. | reverse complement strand
ATCAAAAACAGCAGGTCGCTTGATTCTCATACACCAGATTTGACTATAGCTCGGAGCGAGGAATTAAACCCGAGAGATTCAATTATAAACTGCCTAAAGAATCATTCGAGCTTTACCACTCAGCAACACAACACGTAAAACCCAAGAAAAACGCGCCTATGGCGTTTTTTGTCTTTGTGGTTGCTCTGTCTGTGCTATCAACGTTCGTATTTGGAGCCTATGCCGTCAACGTGTCACGAATAAAGTAGATGTTTCACCCGATATCGTCCAGGAAGAAGAAATTCTCATATCGACAGAAATAGATTTCTCAAATATTCCCCTAGCTGAAACTGGTCCGCAACCATCACAACAACCAGTTAAGCAATTTTTTAATATGCAGTTACTTTCAGAAGATATTGACTGGTCGAACGTGTCCGCATGCCTTACAAACTCAGGATCATGAGTTTGTTATGGGCAATCAGCACAGCGCCTGATTATTCCAAAGGAAACTTGCGAATTAGCCGTATTAAATGGCTGGACAAGAAAAGGGGAATAAATAAAAAGGAAACTCTATGAATAAGAAAACATTTACTATGGAAGTAGAAACACAAATGAAACAGGCTTATGCCGATGGGTTCCGATATTTGGTGACAGTTTATAAAAAATGTCCGATAGGGGATAAAGGCACTTTTGTTTCCTATCATTATAGAATTACTGATGCAAGCCAGACTATTAATGACTCGCAATTCCGAGACTTTCTTGTATTCCAGGATCTTTCACTATTGATTAAAAAACCTGAATATTTTTTCATTACTTGATTATCTAAGCATTTTATCTCAAACAATAAAAAACCCTCTAACAGAGGGTTTAAATCTCTCATGGGTATTTGCACTTAATTATCCAGGTGAAAATTTTATTACATCACGGAATGCTGGCCCGGAACAAGACATGCTTACAAGATTGATACTAGGAAAAGATGATCCACAAGATATTGCTTTTTTCCGGCACGAGCGTGCTGAAGCAAATTACTGCAAATCTTATTACGACATTGATTCAGAAATTGCACGACGAGTTCAAGAAGAGGTGCATTTAAAAGTACTTAGAGATCAACAAACGACATCTAGAGACTTATATCATCCTGATGTTATTAAAAATTATCCTGATTTATTTAATAAATCTTTCTTTAAATAGAACTAATAAATTGAGTAGAGTACATCTTTCATTTATAAATATTGGCGTCACTGATAGCTATGTGAACTACCGCATTGTAACTCCGGATTTTAATAATGAGGGAACAATAGAGGAAATTGGTCAGATTAAAATTGATCGGATTCTTCACACTTATGAATTCACACCGACTAATTTCTGGATCAACTATCACTTTATACCACCTTGGGTTAATCCCTGCTTCACGCATCAACCTGCCTACGCGTTTGTGAGTGACCCTGACTCCACGATCGGCTAATTCAATGGTAATGCGGGGGGCGGCCATACGTACAATCGCTTGTACGATATATGGTCATGATCTGCTCGGTCAATCGACAGTTGGCGATGGCCCTCTGGCTGGGTGCACGTTTAGCCCAGTCATAGTAACCGCTGTGCGATACACTGAGTGTCTTACATAGAACATGAGCTGGAAATTGGGCCCGGTTTGCCTTGATTAATTGGCACACCTTCCCCATCGATCTTTGTTGTTTGCAAACCAGGCCGTAGCCTTTGCCAATATGTCACGCTCCATCTCCACACGCTTGAGCTTCTTACGCAATTCCATTAGCTCCTGCCGCTCGTTGGCACTCAAAGAGGTGGTCACACTTGATTGGACAGTTTTTCCCATATTTTAAGTGGAAATCT
>NZ_CADEGP010000132.1 GCF_902826915.1 uncultured Nitrosomonas sp. | reverse complement strand
CTAATTTGCTTGTTGCTTAAACCGATGGACTCCATTTTTGACAGCACACATCAGAATATAATTCTCTGGATAATATCCATATTGAACTAACCAATGATAGATTTTAGACTTATTGAGCTGTTTAGCTAAATTTATCGTAGTTTCACGATGTAGCTTTACTGGATTCGGGAGCACTCGATATATTTATCACATTTAATTAATGATTCTATCATTTATAAAAATCTTTCATGCTTTTGAGATTAACAACAACGAATTGTTATTAATGACTGACTTACGCTTTGTAATTAATCAATATATAAACGACACATAGTTATAAAGATTATGGCAATACTGGTTAGTTAAGATCAGTACTCTATCACAGAATCTAAAGCTGTTGCTTTGATTTAATCGTGGCACAATTACGAAAAGCGGTGTTTGCCAAATTCATGTCAAAACTTATGAAATCAGTCACTGAAATTAATCTTATTGTTGCGCTGGCAGCGCCTTAATTTTCCCTCGTATTTCTTCTTTACACTTTACCCCTTACCCCTTCGAGCCAGCGATAAACCTGCCTAGAACTTTTATCGAGCGCATGTGCTAGCTTGGAAACAGTCCACCCCTGCGCGATCAGCACTTTTAGATCATCAGCAGCAGAACTAACTTTCTGAGTTAATTGGATAAAATCATCGGGAGTAGATACATTTCGTTGTCGTAAAATACGTTGAAACAATTTGGTATAACGCTCCGCCTTAGCATAACCGACTGGTTGACCTGCCATATAGTTACTCAATGTTTTATCACTGATACAAAACTCCTTACAAATTTGTTGCCGTGATAAACCCAGTTGTAACAACGTTTTCAGAGGCCGATCTAACCAAGTTGTCAAACCTTCAGGAGGCTCAATATTAAAAATTTGAGGCCCCCTCTCACCTATTAACGTGATGCCGTTTGATTCTCCATCCTCAATAGAACTATAAAGCGTTTGGGTTTCTTTTCCACAATAAGCAAGATTTTCAACAACTACCGGCTGCTTGTGAAGCTGGCCTATGCCATTAGGCGGATAAGCTTTATTTTCAGCATGAGCAAAGTAATGCAACACCTTTTCAGCTAAAGTAGCGGTTAGTGCCTGAGGTGTTCGCTCATGATTATCCTTGCGCGTGAGATTTGTCATAATTTCGTCAATATTAGTTGAAAACGGTGCGTAATATCCAATTTCTAATAATTCGGGCTTTACTTGAATCATTTGTCCTGTTTGCCTTATTCGCTCATTAATCATTCATTCCTCGATTCCTGGCAGTGTTACAAAGAACGAGAACGGGCGAATATCTGGAATGTCATCGACTTTCTTAAACACTTCCCAAGTGGAAACAGTTTCTTTTGAGATAGCGGGCGTATCACCCAGTAAGTTGTATATTGCCTCCTCAAGAATCATTTCAGTATCAGCTTGTAAAGGGCTTGCTTCCGCTCGGCGAATCGCCAATGTCCATAAATCATCGATCCAGCGAGCGGTGCAGATCGGATCATTATCCTTTGCATAAGGCACTGGAAGCTTGGAATGATATTCTGGTGGATTGATATAACTGCCAAGCCCGTGATTGGTGCATTTGCGAAGTCGAATGCCTTCGTGCCATTGCCCAGTATCATCTTTCCAGCGCTTGTTATACAAGGCATAACGCTTGCTGGATACTGCCAAAACATACAAAGGTTCAAGTTCATCATCGACATAATTAACGTCTTCAATTTTTAGCAGTGGAATGCCTTTTTTATAAGGAGATAAACGATTAACAACATCAGTTATTTCATGAATATGTTGATTAAACACATCTGTATCCATGCCTTCCGGTTTCACAAATACCATTGAATCCGTATCGCCTAATGCGTGAAGGATACCCCGATCTTTTCCTAAGCGTTCGATCAAGGCAAACAATAGTCTTCCGCCGCCCGTAATGAAACTTGCAACTTCACCGGCATACTGTTTTCCAGGCGTTTCAAATTGCTTAGTTTTACACGGACGGGATAACCCTGAGCTATAGTCAAATCTGGTGTATGAGAATCAAGCGACCTGCTGTTTTTGAT
>NZ_CADEGP010000131.1 GCF_902826915.1 uncultured Nitrosomonas sp. | reverse complement strand
GATCAAAAACAGCAGGTCGCTTGATTCTCATACACCAGATTTGACTATAGCTCTTACGTACCTTTGTTGGAATTTGCCCATTTCCGAGCACAAATTTCATAGAATCCCTGATTCCAAATAGTTATGTAAATGTGTAGTCTTAGCTTATGGCCTTAAAATTAAAGGAGGAAATAGTCAATGTTCACAACCAAATCCGAATCATCAGTCAAGAAGCTCCAGCATATTCTGCGTAATAATAGCCAGCATTGGGTTGGGGACGGCTTTCCTGTTCGCTCCCTGTTTAGTTATCCGAAGTTTGGAGCATCCATTAGCCCTTTTTTGCTATTTGATTATGCAGGTCCGATTGAGTTTCCGCCGACAACCCAACGTTTGGGTGTCGGTGAACATCCCCATCGTGGTTTTGAAACAGTGACCATTGTTTATAGTGGCGAAGTGGAACATCGCGACAGCTCTGGCGGAGGCGGAAAGATAGGCCCTGGGGATGTGCAGTGGATGACCGCTGCTTCTGGTATTGTTCATGAAGAATTTCATGGTAGGGATTTTGCGCAGCGAGGCGGATTATTTGAAATGGTGCAACTATGGGTTAATTTGCCGGCCAAAGATAAAATGTCACCGCCACGCTATCAGAACATTTTAAATGACCAGATTCCTGTCGCGAAACTCCCTGGTGATCAGGGAAAGGTACGCGTCATTGCAGGTGAATTCGATGGGTTGAGGGGACCAGCTCAGACGTTTACACCGATTCATATCTGGGATATACGTTTGTCTCGCCAACAAACGATTGATCTTACTGTCCCCGAAGGCTACAACACGATTTTGGCAGTATTGAAAGGCTCTGTGCAGATTAATCATTCAGAAACGATTGGTGCAGCAGAAGTCGCCATATTTGATCCGGTAGGCGATCACATTGGTATCAACACCACACAAGACACAACGTTACTGTTATTGAGTGGTGAACCAATAGAAGAATCGATTGTTGGTAGTGGCCCGTTTGTCATGAATACAGAAGATGAAATCCGCCAAGCTAAGGCCGATTATCAAAGCGGAAAAATGGGGCATTTGCCATCTTGAGGATTTGCGCGTTAAATTAGCTATCAGAGAGGTATATGCCAATTGGCGAAAAGATCCGAGGTTGGAGCTGCACCGCAACAAAATATAACTAAAACAGGAGGAATCAATGACTTTGGAAGATAAACTTATCGACTTAAACAATATGATACTGAAAGGCGAGATTTTGCAATCCATGGATAAATACTATCACCCCGATTGCGTTGTGATTGAAAAAAATGATGTGGTAGCAAAAGGATTACAACAAGCCAAAGATCGGGAGTCATCAGTATTTGAAGGCGTTGAAGCATGGCTCAAATCAGAGATTAAATCGACTGCTGTGGGTGAAAACGTGACGATGACCGAGTGGCACTTCGAATATAAACATAAAGAGTATGGCCACAAAAACTTTGATCAGGTTGCCGTTCAGCATTGGAAAGATGGAAAGATCATGAGTGACCGATTCTACGCACTATATTAAGCAATAGCTTCGCATAAAAATTTCACTTCATTTCTGGTCTTTCTAATGATTACAAGAGGTATATAAATGGATAAATCTTTTAAATATAACGACTCTCTAAGAATGATGCAGTTCTGCTGTTGGAGAAGGGTTTGAGGTTTTCGTAGTCACTGATGCTTCTGGCACCTTTAATGGAGTGACCCGTGATGCTGCCTGGGCGAGAATGCAGTCTGCCGGTGTGCAGTTGATGAGCTGATTTGGCGTGGCTTGCGAGCTACATCGTGACTGGCGCAACGATGCCGAAGGTTTGGGCGCTTTGTTCTCCAATTATCTTCCGAACTACCGGAATTTAATGACGAGTTATTTTGCAGTGAGCAAAGAATAGAGCATTATAAGGTGCTGAAACGAGAGTTCTACTTCATCCGCAATTGGAAATTTGCGCCACAGCAGTAAACTTTTCGGCAGATAAAGTATGATTAATCAAGCATAAGCAGCCTGATGAGAGCACTATTAACTAGAGCTTACTCAGAAATTCAGCAATCAGATATGCACTGCTAAATAAGAATCCC
>NZ_CADEGP010000130.1 GCF_902826915.1 uncultured Nitrosomonas sp. | reverse complement strand
GCCCTTTGACGCCTTTTGGCCCACGCGAGCTGGTTTGTTCCCAGCGATTGACCAGGTAAAGTTCAGTACCGAGTGGATACGCAGAAAAATCCACTACGATATCTGCGCGCTCAGCCACGCTCAATCGAACATTTTTACGGTTCAGCAGCGACCTTGGTAACAAATTGCCGTCATTGGCGATGTGGATAAAAGATTGCTGCACATTGTTCGGCGTCACTAAATGGAACTGATAGAAGCGCGAGGGCCCGGCATTGAGTAGCCGCAAGCGATACTTGCGACTGGCTACTCTCAGCACCGGCTCGATCATGCCATTGACGGTCACCTTGTCGCCCAACGTGCCTTCCGGATCAAACTGATCGTGCACTTGTATCGTATCTGCACCAAAGCGCTTATCCTGAAAAGCCAGCGGATAATCGTAAGCATCGCTGGGCAGCCGCAACGCCTTGGGATTAGGATCATGTTCATTGCCCGAATCCAGCTCATCGTAAAGCAGGTAAAAGCCAGCCATGCCGCGGTTAGCGTTGGCCGCGGTAAAATCCAGGCAATGGTCGTGATACCACAGCGTCCCTAATGCTTCACGCTTATCGCCGCCCACCGGGTTGCTCGCGCTTTTGGGAAATTCGCGTAGCCCTGCATACACATTGGGATAAACATGGTCATAGAAATCTCCGGGGGCACTGATCGTGGGTCCGGCTTTCGTTTTACTGAAATAATCGCCCGGGAAACCGTCACTCTCCGAAGGCGTATGCAAATTATGCAGATGCAAACTGATTTCCGGCGTACCGAATCCACTATGATTTGCAGGCAAATCATTATGTAAGCGCACAATAATCGGGCGCCCATAGCGTGCATGAATGGTTGGATTGGACTCACCACCTTCACCGACGTAATTCCATACCAGTTGTCTCGCATAATCTGGATGAAACTCATGGTCGTCTATCGCTTTAACCCGCAACACATAGGTATCCGCTTGACCGGGTAGAAGTGGTCGGTCGGCAACTCCAAAAATTTCTTCCCAAAGCTGATGACTGCCACGCCCACATTCTCCATTGGCGAGATTGGGATCACAATTCGGAGGCAAAGGACCACTGGCCAGATCAGTTTGTTCCAACGGCTCCATCTCTTCTGGCAATTCTCTCAGCCAGGGCGTGGTTGGCGGACTGGGTGGTAACGCTTCATCGTCAGTAACAACCTGCGCCAAGCTTTTACGCGAAGTTAAAATGGCCGGCGCGGCCAGAATCGTGGCTCCCGTTGTTTTAAAAAACGCACGCCGCGATTCATTCAATGGAGAATCAGAATCAGTGGCGTTGCCCTGACTCGATTCATATTCGTCGGATTTCATAATTTTTCCCTCTCTTAGGTAGCGTTATTTTTCTCAAAATCACACTTTGAGTGCGTATTGATCATGTATAAGCCCTGTATAACTTATATTGACATCCATCAGATCAAAGTAAACTTGATCGGCGTCATCCTTTTTTTACTCTTTAACTGATCACGCTGATATCTTGCGCAATCCATTTTTCCAAATATTATTATGTTTTATATCAGCAGGATGAAATGCCACACAGCGAAGAATCTCTCACTGTTGCATCTGGGAGATAGCCTATCGGCTATAAGAAAATAGTAGTGCTAGAGTTATAGTAAATATAGTCATTGATTTCAATTTGCTGTTCTAAGACGATTATCAAAAAACCAGTATTTTTACCTACTTGTTTTTTGTAATGTTACAAAAGCAGATTTATGCTCAAAACCCTTTACCCTTAAGCGAATACTCTTTTCTTATTATTCTTGATTTTTTCATCATGCTTTTATTCGTCCGCAGCAAAATAGTATTCTCAAAGACTCCGCACGGAAAGTGACAGGCTGCGGCAATTTTGTAGTAACTATGTACTACTTATGTCCTATTTTATGTAAGATTTATCTTTCATACATACAACCTCTATGAGGGAAATTTAATCTATTTCAGAGGCGGGTTTACAGTGATAACTGTGACAAATGAGAACCAAGCTACCACTCAAAAGAAAGCAGGAAATGAAAAAACCCAGTGAGACTTTTGCAAAATTCAACGAATTCTCAAATTTGTTACAATTTCTGATTTTTTTGTGTGTGGAAGAGTATCTTTTAGTAATTTTCTTGCTGAAATCACGCGAACAATCACTTTTATCGATCATTAT
>NZ_CADEGP010000129.1 GCF_902826915.1 uncultured Nitrosomonas sp. | reverse complement strand
GCCAACAGGAAGAGTCAGCTGATGCAGCTTGATTCAAGAAAACATGTCTCCGGAATATCGGGAGCGATTCAGTCGAGACGTGCACGAAAAAAATCATCAGTCGGCATTTAAATTTCCCCTAATTCCCTCAGGTTTTGATGCCTATATTATAATTTCCCAGGGATCTCAGCGTTTACTAATTCGCATGAATTCCAATATTTATAGGGTCTCCAAGCGTTTTGCAGGACTGACTACTTAAAACCGAGTGGTGCATCATCGGAGATTCAAAACACGACAACAAGCCATTCAGGAGATTAACGAATTTATAGAAATCTTCTATAACCGGCAGAGAAAACAGAAAAGACTAGGCTATTTGTCACCAGCACAATTTACGCAGCAATACTATCCAAATTTGCTTGCCGCTTAAACCAATGGACTCCATCTTTGACAGCACATATCACATTAACCTAACATCAGATATGTAAAGAAAATAAGCATGCTTGCGCAATCTAGTTTATTTCTGTTTACTGACTACAGGCGGAATAAACAAAGCAGGCAATGTTTTACTAGAATATTGTTTATGAATATTTTTGTTAGCGAATTTGCCAGCTCCTACTTCCGCTGATAGCAAATCAGAATATTTCGATATATAAGGTTGTGAAAACAGCGGATCTTCTATTTTATCAGTCCTTCTTGGTCTCTTAGATAAAGATTCTTTCCTCAAGGAGAAGGTTCTCGGAGCCTTTTTTACCGCAGGGTCTATATTTTTAGACTGGGCAGATGAAACGCTCCGTTTATCTTTTTGTTCATCAATTGGTTTCTTTTTATCCAAATACTCAGGCTGCTGATTTTTTAATCCGAAATTACTTTCCTCTACTTTAATTTTAATCCCTAACAATTTTTCTATACCATCTAACAAGCTAATCTCTTCTCTGCTTACAAAAGAAATCGCGAGTCCTTTAGCTCCCGCACGTCCTGTTCTTCCAATGCGATGTATATAATCTTCAGGATTATTGGGTAGCTCAAGATTAATCACATGAGTCAATTCTTCAATATCAAGACCACGTGCCGCAACATCAGTCGCAACGAGGACTCGAATTAAACCACATTTAAAATTATCCAGAGCTTGGGTTCGTTGCAGTTGATTTCTATCGCCATGTATCGCTGAACTTAGGATCTCTCGACTATTTAATTTTTGTGCTAAACGATCTGCTCCATGTTTAGTACGTGTAAAAATCAAAACTTGCTGCAAGTTATTTTTCTTGATCATATCAATTAAAAATTCCTGCTTACCTATTGGTTCCAAATAGTAAACTACATGAGAAATTAAATCGCTGACTGAATTCTTCCTGGCCACCTCAATCAATGTCGGATTTTTCAAAATTTTCCCTGCAAGTTTCTTAATCTCTTCGGAAAACGTTGCAGAAAACATCAAATTCTGTCGTTGATCGGGTAGCATCTGAATAATTTGCTTAATATCTGGTAAGAATCCCATATCCAACATTCGATCCGCTTCATCAAGAATCAACATTTCAACTTTTGAAAGCATCAAATTTCTTTGCTGGAGATGGTCCAACAACCGCCCTGGTGTTGCTACCAGAATTTCCACACCAGAACGTATAGCAGCAATTTGAGCGTCGATGCTTACACCACCATAGATCACCGTTGATTTTAATGTCACATACTTTCCATACGTTTTGACACTCTCATAAACTTGTACTGCAAGCTCTCTAGTCGGCACCAAAATTAATGCACGTATTGGATGTTTTGCAGGTGATGTACTACTATTAGCGTAACCCTCTAATTTTTGCAACATAGGAAGGGTAAAACCTGCTGTTTTACCTGTGCCAGTCTGAGCTCCACCCATCACGTCACAACCTTGCAGGATTACGGGTATTGCTTGTTGCTGAATTGGGGTAGGCGTTGTATATCCCTGATCAGATATAGCTCGTAACAAATCAGTTGATAAACCAAGTTGTTCAAATGAGATATTATTACTACTCATATATTACAGTCACTACCTCTTTAATTTTATATTCAATCAAGTAAAGTAAAAGATCCACAATTTTAATTTTCATAAATGCAAAAAGAACCTGCACGAAACACATGCAGGTTCTTTCTTAAACCACTCTCTTAACCTCATTGAAGTTCAAATGCTATCTATTCCACAAGGATAGGTTATGATAAAAACTTACCACAAGAAGCGAATTATTCCTCATCATCATTTTCGTCCTCGTCATCACTTTCGTCAT
>NZ_CADEGP010000128.1 GCF_902826915.1 uncultured Nitrosomonas sp. | reverse complement strand
GGTTCAGGTCCATGTGCCTTCGGGTGTGGAGGTTCGAGTCCTCTTCTGGGCACCATCATAATAAGTTAAAATTTTGATAATAAACAGAATTATTTTATTAAATAAATCTTCTATGCCAGAAACTATGCCTAAATAATTTTGCTGGCTAATTTTTAAGCAGCAAATTTCAATAATTAGTCTTAATTTTGATTTTATATCACACATCTGATGTGGTTTCTGAAATATAAGATAAATTCAATACTCCCCCTCCAAAACTCCCGCACACAAAAATTTGATTAAGCGAACGGTCTATAGATTTCAATCTGTAGAGTTTTGACTGTTGATACCGGTTAAAAATTGCCCCCCATCACGGTTGAAATTTGATTTGGCCAGAGAAAAATAGGGCGCAGGATACTACGCATCTGTGGATAAGTCGACTAGACTGAGTTGGTGTTTTGCCTCTTGTTGATGTTTTTAAACGGAAAGCATTCCACCCTGATGAGTCGGACGAGAATGGATAGATAATTGCTCATTTGAAATTGTGTCAAATTCACCCAAAAATGTAGCTAACAATTTGTTAAGTCAGTCATTAATGGATATACTCATTTGTATATAAAAAACAAGAATAGAATGCACAGAAACACTTGAGTTTGGTATATACGTCTTTTACAAATTTTTCTGAAATCCTAAATAACAAGGATAGTCTTATTTTTAATTCCATATTAGCCATTTGTATTGGAGCATCGCTTGGAGCCTTGCTGAGATGGTTGCTAGGGATGTCGCTCAATGCACTGTTTCCGGCCATTCCATTGGGCACACTTGTGGCGAATCTCATTGGCGGTTATCTGATAGGCGTGGCGCTCGCTATATTTGCCAACCATCCTGGCTTTGCACCCGAGTGGCGCTTGCTTGTAATTACCGGTTTTCTGGGTGGATTAACCACGTTTTCCACTTTCTCTGCTGAGGTTACTGTGCTGATTCAAGAGGGGCGTATACTTTGGGCCACCGGTGCAATCGGTGTTCATGTAATAGGTTCTTTGGTGATGACGATGCTGGGATTAGCGACAGTTTCAGCGTTCAGAACCATTTGATTCTAAGGAGAAGACTATGATTGGCTATCAACTGACTTTCTTCACCCAGCAAGATCGCAAACACGATCACATGCCGCTAGGTGAATGGTTGGTTCAAGAAGCCCGGAAACTTGGTATTGGCGGCGTTACTCTGATTGTTGCAACCGAAGGTTTTGGACACGACCGCAAACTACATTCCGCACATTTCTTTGAACTGACTGACCAGCCTATCGAAGTGACTATGGCCGTGGATGAACTGGAAGCAGAACGCATGTTCGCGCATCTGAAGCATGAAAGCATTAACGTGTTCTACGTCAAAACGCCGATTGAGTTCGGTATGACCGGGAAGTCTTGATGCCAGAGCCTATTCACAACACTCACGTCGCGAAGGATTGGCTCAATCGCACCTTAGTGGGTGCCGGCATTACCAGCGCGCTGGGCGTTTCTGCTACGAAACCACAACTGGAGTTGTCCCCTTTGAACGGACACATTATGTTCTGCTTAAAGGAGAAGAAATATGACGCAAAACTACAAACCTGTTTACCCACCGGAGTTTCGTCAACAGATAGTGGAATTGGCCGCATTAGGCAAATGCCCCAAGCAATTATCCAAGGAATTGGGTTGCCACTACACTTCGATACAAACCTGGTGTCGGGCAGCAGGTGTACCCATGAGGTCAAGCCAGGCAATTGCTTCCGCTGCAATATCGAGTGTTACCTCCTTGAGTGCCAACGAGCGGCAGGAGCTAATGGAATTGCGTAAGAAGCTCAAGCGTGTGGAGATGGAGCGTGACATATTGGCAAAGGCTACGGCCTGGTTTGCAAACAACAAAGATCGATGGGGAAGGTGTGCCAATTAATCAAGGCAAACCGGGCCCAATTTCCAGCTCGTGTTCTATGTAAGACACTCGGTGTATCGCACAGCAGTTACTATGACTGGGCAAAACGCACACCCAGCCGACGGGCCATTACCAACTGTCGATTGATCGAGCAGATCATGGCTATATATCGTACAAGCGATTGCACGTATGGCCGCCCCCGCATTACCGTTGAATTAGCCGATCGTGGAGTCAGGGTCAATCATAAGCGCGTAGGCAGGTTGATGCGTGAAGCTGGAATTAAAGGGGTGAGTCGCAGGCGAGGCTTTGTGATCACGACTCATCGGAATAAGCGTGACCAGCCCGCACCGGATCTGGTGCAACGTCATTTCAAGGCAGCTAGCATCAAT
>NZ_CADEGP010000127.1 GCF_902826915.1 uncultured Nitrosomonas sp. | reverse complement strand
TTGCGCGTTATTGAAGTTGCTGAATCCGGCGTAGATGCAGAAACACGCTGGGTTAAAAAAGGCGGTAGATCTGTTTTTGATTATAAACAGCATACGCTGGTTGATAATAATGGCTTGGTTTAGCTGTTGAAACCACTGCGGCCA
The DNA here is from genome assembly GCF_902826915.1 of uncultured Nitrosomonas sp. GTDB lineage: Bacteria > Pseudomonadota > Gammaproteobacteria > Burkholderiales > Nitrosomonadaceae > Nitrosomonas. The sequence goes on along the minus strand of NZ_CADEGP010000127.1, from coordinate 2,209 downwards.
ATCAACATGCCAGCAAACCGCTACTGACGCTGCTTGATAAAACCAAGATCGAACCGGGCACCCGGATTCATGCGGACAAAGCTTACTGTAGTCAGAAACACCGCGAAGCCTTGAAAGCACGTGGCATTCAGGATAAGGCAGTGAAGAACAGGCCGCTGACACAGCAGCAATTGCAACGCAATAGCTTGATTTCCAAAGCCCGGTATGTTGTAGAGCGAACCTTTGGTAGCCCGGCAAGCTGGTTTGGAGCCAAGGTGTTGCGTTACCGAGGCAAAGGCAAAACCAAAGCGCATGCCTGGCATATCTTACAAGCTATGGCATACAACCTAAAAAGGCTGCCCAGATTGTATGTTAATAGACAGATGCCATTGCAATCACAGGAGAAATGCGCCTTCTGAGCCGATAATCATCGATAAAAGTGATTGTTCGCGTGATTTCAGCAAGAAAATTACTAAAAAATACCCCGCTATCCACATAAAAATCAGAAATTGTAGCGAATTTGGAAATTCGTTGAATTTTGCAAGAGTCTCATGCTATCTAATAGATGTTGTATGTTGTTTAAATTAAGGTTTATTAAGCGAGCAGCAAAATTATCAAGGAGCAGTGAACCACTTGCGTGCTGGCGCACTTATAACGCTGCGCCACGTGTTCGATTAACCATTACATTGGCTATCAAGTTTCTGCCAGACCAAAACCGCTGTCGTATACAGCCAGCCTATCAGACTTGATTCTGATCATCGCTAAAAACATGTCAAAGAAGTGACCATAAAAGGACTGCAAAACTACTAGGTTATATTGCTGATTTATCCGGGAGTTTTATAGGACAAGTTGACTAGTTATTTAGTATCAATTGCGACAAATCTGCCATTCCCTGTATTTATTAAAACAAAGGCAATTGACCCATTTTTTACTATTATGGCACACCCGATATACGAAATAAGCATTAAAAATTAATTATTGATATCAATATGATAAATTATTTTGTGGCGATATTTGTTTCTGTTTCGAACATGAAAAAGTGTGCAGTATTCGTAAATTAAAAAGAACAATGATCAGCTGATAAAAAATTAGAAACTGCATCAAACATGTAGTGATTAGCCCAATTTGACTTAGGATTTTTATAGGACATTTCCCCATTTCTTGCAGTATGTTTTCAGGATATTCGTCTCTATTCTCAGCTGAATATTGAGCTTACTATATCTGCGTGGGTTATTTTGATTAAGTCTCTCGAAGAACTCGAAGCAAACGGTAATCTATTCCGCTTGCTGTGAGATTCTTCTAACCACAAATATAATCGGCTTATTCAGGGTTTCCTTAATGTGTTTTACAATTTTTATTAACAATTAGTTTTGGGGCATGCAATGAAAAATTCTTTACGACTATTAACAGTGTCCATGATTCTTTGGTCTGGTCTGTTTTCGATAGCCCATGTAAAAGCGGCTTCGACTTCATATGTAGATGCAGGGGCACCTGTTCAGAATACTTACACCTTTACAGCAACAACAACCGGTTATATCGGTGCTTACTTCCAATCGAGCTCAGCATCTTATACCAATACTTTATCATTACTTGTAAATGGCGTAGTTACACCAGAGTCATCTCTAGGTGTTTTAAATAATCAAACCTCAAGTGTGGGCGATTTTGTTAATCTTGGTTACGTCAATGTAGGGGATGTTCTTACATTCCAACTAAATGTTCTAGATACTGGGAATGTTTGGAACTCCAATTCCGCATCTAATGCTGATGGAATGAATCATGTCTACTCAACTGGGTTCTCTGGAGATGAAGTTCTTGGCATTCCTGCTGGTACCTATGTGGGATTTGAAGATTTATTTGGCGGCGGGGATCTTGATTATAACGATCAAGCATTTGTATTTACAAACATTAATACGTCGTCATTGTTAGCTGAGAACATAAGCCCAGTACCTGAACCAGAAACTTATGCCTTGTTGTTGGTAGGATTAGGGTTGATAGCTTTTGCGGCGCGTTCTAGAAAGATTAAAGCATAGTAAACTGGAGACTACATTTTTCCTGTTTAATCTCTTTTGGGATTAATTCCTCGCCCTTGTAGGGTAAACTGGTTGAAAATCAGTGGCTTGAAGAGCGCATTAATACCCCGTCGCTTGCGGCAGGGTATTAATGCGCTCTCCACGGAATAAATAGAGCTTACTCAAAAAGCATAACTAACTGATTGAGTTTAACAATATTG
>NZ_CADEGP010000126.1 GCF_902826915.1 uncultured Nitrosomonas sp. | reverse complement strand
CGAGATTTCCACTTAAAATATGGGAAAAACTGTCCAATCAAGTGTGACCACCTCTGTTGGCATGACAACGTGTTTGTCGAGCGGCTTTGGAAGAACGTCAAACACGAAGAACGAAGAAGTATATCCACACGTCTACGACAGTGTAAATGATGCAGAGCGAGACTTAGAGAAATATTTCATGTTCTATAATCAAAATAGATCTCACACCGCGCTTGACGACAAAACGCTAGATGGATTCTACTTTGATAACCTGCCTGCAATACAAAGAATAGCGCAAGCGTTAATCACAAGATTTCCAGTTTTAAGAAATGAGAAAAAACGAAAGATGCGTTTAAGAAACAGCTAGTGATCTTTGACTTCACTCACGATCTTTGCTACTTTTCGGCGCAAATTCGAAATATTCTATCCAGCACCCCCTATAAAACCAAGAGGTATGAGATGCATGAAGAAACAGTGATGCATGATTTAAAAGCCAAAGGTCTGAAAAAAGGCTCCGTATCCAAATGGGCTGCGGTGACGATCGGTCTAGCAGCAACCGCCCCGGCTTATTCTTTAACCGGAGCACTTGGCTATGGCGCAGCTGGAAGCGGCTATCAATTACCGATTGTATTCATACTTTCGGTAATTCCAATGTTCTTTGTTGCCTTGTCTTACAAGCACTTAACTACTTCTGCTCCAGATGCCGGCACTATTTTCACTTGGGGTACAAAAGCCATAGGACCGAGATTCGGTTGGTTTGGTGGCTGGGCACTCTTACTAGCAAGTGTTTTGGCGGGCGTTGCCGCTACTCAAATTATGGTAAATGCGACGGCTTTTATTTTCGATCTGAATGATATCCCCAAGTGGTTTCACATTGGGGTAGCGGGCCTTTTCATTTTCAGCACAACCTATCTCACCGCGCTTGGTGCTAAAGAATCCTCTCGCACCACCATGATTCTGACAATCGCTCAATACAGCATTCTTATCGCGCTTGCAGCATTCCTATTATTCCGTGTCATGCAAGGAAACGCTGTCAGTACCGCCGAGACATTTTCGCTTGAGTGGTTCAATCCATTTGCAATCACTTCGTTTACCACTTTTCTAGATGGCTTTCTTATTGCACTCTTCATATTCTGGGGATTTGATGCATCCTTGGCAATGTCGGAAGAAACGGAAGGTAGTGCAGAACAAGCTGGAAAAAGTGGCATTATTTCAATGATTATTACAGTTATCACTTATGTTGTCTTTTCTACTACTGCATTGGCTTATGCCGGTATAGATCCCAATCATCAATCGAGTCTGACGTTTAAGAACAATATTGATTCCAGCATAACAGTTCTTGCCACTGATATCATCGGCATCAAGGGCGCGTTGGTTGCTGCATTGATCATCGGAGTTTCTGCCTTCTCCTCCACAATGTCTACGATTATGCCTGCTGCGCGTGCTGCCTTAGCAATGGCGACTTACCGGGCAATCCCGCAAAGGTTTTCTTCTGTTAACGAAGTAACACAGACTCCAAAATTTGCTACTTGGTCTATCGGCTTAATGACACTGATCATCTACAGTACGCTTAGTCTAATTAGTGAATCGATTATTAAAGACACGATTCATAGTGTCAGTATTGCAATCTGCACTTATTACTCAGTTGCAGCATTATCCTGTGCGTTATATTTCCATCGCACGGCCTTTAATCACTGGCGCACAACTGTATCACAAGTACTGCTGCCAACTATGGCCGCCATTGTGCTGATTGCAGCAGGAATTCTTCAAGCTTGGAATATGATGGATCCGGATTATGGATCAAGCGGATCTATTGCTGGTATGGGTGCGGTATTCCTAATCGGAGTTGTCGCATTATTCTTAGGAATTCCTTTGATGATGTGGTGGAACTTTCGGGATCCTAGATTCTTTCGTGGTGAAACATTACCACTTGAAAGAGCACATATGGTGTCTGACAACAATAGTCACAACACAAATTATACTGCCACTCGCCACATCAAAAATGGCAATTCTGCACACCCAACTGAACAAACCAATTTATCGATTAAGGATGAAAAAAATCCGTGAGATATTACTCATTGCAACATTGATGCCTAAATTGGCTTATTTTTCTCTTCCAGCATCACGCAATGCTTTAATTCTACCAACCAACGACAACAACATTTTTGCACCCCATTAACTGCAGCGTATCGGCCACCAAAACAGACCGATAACCTCCACTGCAATACAATATAATCGGCGCGTTTTTATCTGATATCGCTTTTTCAATGTCACGCTCGATAATACCTTTTCCAAGATGGCAAGCACCCGCTGCGTGATCTATCAAAAACTCATGATCTTCCCGCACATCAACAAAGTGGAATTGCATTCCTTATGCTAGTCTGGTTTGCGCATCCGCAACTTGTACATTCCCTTACACGTTTCCTTACCTGCTCTACTAATTTCGGGAATCCTGGATTATGTTGCATTATTTCTCTCTTGCATATTAGGCACAAAAAAACCGGCACACCGGCTGTCTTGCGACAGTGGTGTACCGGTGTATTGATGC
>NZ_CADEGP010000125.1 GCF_902826915.1 uncultured Nitrosomonas sp. | reverse complement strand
ATTTCCACTTAAAATATGGGAAAAACTGTCCAATCAAGTGTGACCACCTCTAATGCCAAAGGATTGGGCGCTGCTTATTCTGCTGCTGCACCGAATGTGAGTATGAACCCCGCTTCGATCGAGACTACGCTGAATGGACTTAATATCGTCACCACGACCAGCACCAACGTCGATATTGGCATGACCGGGGGCTCTCAACCATTCTCGATCATGCAACCATATACTGTTGTGAATTGCATTATTGCCTGGAATGGCGTTTATCCTTCGCGGCCATAACTTGGTTTAGTTTGGCGCTTTGATACTGGATCGCAAGCCCACCGGCAAAAAATGAAAATAGCGTTATGGGTGTTTCTGTGCGCCGCGACTTTTCTGTCTGACGCTCTGGCAGATAAAGTGAGCGGCGCAGAAGGACAAACAAGCAACAGCCTGGCCATGAAGAATGCCCAAGATGCACTGGCATCGGGCAATTATGAAAAAGCTTTTAGCGGGTATTCTGATGTCGCCGTGCATGACAACAATGGCCTGGCACAATTTTCGCTGGGTCTTTTCTATCACAATGGCTGGGGACGCGAAACCGACCCAGTCGCTGCTTGCCAGTGGTTCGAAAAAGCGGGGCAGAACGGCATCCCGACAGCCCAGCATTTAACCGGCGTGTGTTTTGAGCAAGGCACGCATCATCCGGAAGACCCCGTAGCAGCAGCCAACTGGTTCCAAAAAGCAGCCCAGGCAGGACACATTCATTCTTACTGCCATCTCGCCAATCTGTTAATGACCGGCAGAGGTTTTCCCAAAGATCCTGTTAAAGCTCTGGAACTTTGCCGCCCGGCTGCACAGCAAGGCTCCATCCCCGCGCAGATATGGATGGGAAAGTTTTATATGCAAGGCGACTTAGCAATTCAGGATATACAAAAAGCTCAACACTGGTTTGCAACCGCAGCGCAAAAACAAGCGCCCGAAGCTTTCTATTATTTGGGTCTCATCCTGCAGACCGATTTATCGGCCAAGCATACGCCCAAAGAAATCAGGCAAATGTTTGAACAAGCCGCCGCGCTCAAATATGTTCCGGCTTATTTTCAGGCAGGGAAACATTTTTATCATACCGAACCCGATCCAAAAACAAATCAACTGTCCGCAGAACATCTGGCAAAGGCCTATTTGTGGTTGTCAGCAACGATACAACGCTCCGAGAATAGTGAAGAGATCACAGCAGCAAAGGAGATCTTGGAACAAATACTGGCCGTGATGCCACAAACATGGCTAGCCGAACTCGACCAGAAAGTTGCACAGCATCTGCAGGAAAATTAGGTAGAAGCCTTTTGATGAAATTTAATCGCACCGGTATCAAACGATCGCCCGAAAAACGATAACGCTTAAGTGACGTATTTTCAAAAGCAACGATTATTCTGTAGTTTTAAAACATTCAAAGGAGCCACGCAATGACGACTACAAATTTTGACAGCGGTTCGCTAATCACTCACAATGGCGTTACTTCGGCCACCTATAGCGGATGGACATTCGGTGCCAGTAGTGCAGTTGATTTCGCCAATGCCAATTCTGCAGAACTTCCCGTGCTTCTGAATCAATCCGGCGGACGATCCATTATTTCCAATTATGGCGGTATTGGTGTAACCAATTTCTATTTCAAATCTTCGGATGGCTCCGATTTTCAACTCAATTCATTCAAGATTGACAATGGCCCAAGTGGCGCCTCAAGTTCTTTGACCATTTCCGGATACCGGGATAATGCATTAATCGTTAGTGCGGAAGCAGTCAATTTAACCACCAGCGATGCAGCTGGAAACATCAGTTATGCGCAGCAAGGAAATGCAGGAACAGAATATAGTGGATTGCTGACATTTAACTCTGCATTTAACAATATTGATGAAATACGTTTTGTTTTTGGTAGTGCGGTAGAACTTACCGTTGACGATATTGACATCTCAGTAGCAGTTGTCCCTCCCACGATCACCTCGGCCACTTACAACGCCAGCACCAACTCATTGGTTGTGACCGCCACCAACTTGGCTGCTACAGGCGGCGCGCTCAACGATATCAATGTTTCAAAACTGACGCTGACCGGACAAGGAGGATCGACTTATACGCTGACTTCATCGAACGTTGAAATCGATTCAGCCACTCAATTTACCGTTGCGCTGAATGCCGCCGATCAGATCAACGTGGAAGGAATGCTGAACAAGAACGGCACCTCCGCCGTCGACGCTACAACGTTTAACCTCGCCGCCGCCGCTGACTGGAATCCTGCGCAAACCGGCAACGCGGATACCACGGGTAATGCAGTCACGGTCAGCAATGTGCAGACGCCAACCATCACATCCGCCACTTACGATGCCAGTACAGGAAGCCTGATCGTCACCGGAACAAATTTCGTCAAAGCCAGCGGTGCCACGAACGACATTACCGCCAATAAGCTCACTTTCACCGGCGAAGGCAACACAACTTATACTTTGACGGATAGCAGCAATGTCGAGATCACTTCCGTCACGGCTTTCACGGTGATACTCAGCGCCACCGACAAAGCCGCCATCAATCAGATTTTCAACAAAAAGGCAGTTCCGAGCTATAGTCAAATCTGGTGTATGAGAATCAAGCGACCTGCTGTTTTTGAT
>NZ_CADEGP010000124.1 GCF_902826915.1 uncultured Nitrosomonas sp. | reverse complement strand
GTTTATTAACATCTTGCTAGACTAACAGATTGTGTCTTCTAGTCTAGAGCCTTGTAAAAAACGATGACGCCACTTAAAGCTTGTGTTCTTGGCTATTCCACAACTGTCCGATGATTTTCGGATGCTTAATCCCTGAATCATCGTTTGCTCATATTCATACCATTTGTCCTTGTGCCGTAACCGTGCCAGTGGCGTGCCTGTTAGCGCGTTAAACGTCCGATTGCATTGACGACATCGATAACGCTGCAGCTCACTGGCTTTTCCCCAGCGATATAGGTTGCTTGTCTTACAATAGGGACAAGCAGGTTTGTCGTCCTGATTACGTTCGATCAATGCAATTACTTCATCAGTATTCTCTTTTCCTTCCAATCTCTTCCGGAGTTTGTCTCGCTGATTACGGCTCATGCGTTCAATCGAATCCATCCACGTTTTGAATTCCGTTGATTTCATTGTGCACACCTCTATATCTCAATGCACGTTGGACAAATAATTCAATAATTAATTGTGACATAGCCTTTTTATTGGTATCAGCCAGATTTTTGCGAGAAGGACTGCGCAGATGCTATTCTATTGATAGCAATGAAAGAATCAAAAGTTAAACCTTCGATAATCCTCCCATTTTTAACTTGCGATTCCCCCTGGTCTTGCCACGAGGTTGTTTGTTGGGAGCATACAGTTGAGAGTTTTAGTTTAAAAGCTTCTGCCAGCTTCATCGCTGGTGTAATACCTCCGGGTGCCATATTCGGACGTTCATTATTGTAAATCCGCAACCATTGTGTTGCGGTAAATTGTGCTTCTTCAATGGTTGCAAATCATACATCCAGAAAATGGCCTGATAAATTCATAGATCTCGTTAATGGTTTCCTTACAACAATTTTGACACTTCGATGTGGTATTAGACGACAATTAACCTGTCCGGTCGAGCGACAATGCGGTAAAGATAGTGGCCATCGATTCCATTACAGCATCTCAAATTGTACAGAAAGGCTACTGTTACAGCTCGTCATGTCATACTACAATGACTTAAATTGAAGTAGTGCGTCCGTTGGTATCAAAAAATACTGCATATTGGATCAACTGACCATCATCGCCATATCACTGAAACTGGCAGCGAATCATTTCGCTTCAAGCAAGGCAGTGCAACTGCAAAAGCGGGAATCCAGGAACGGGAAAAGGAGAAGTATTTTTCATTTGAAAAAACAGCAGATTCTTAATTTATTACTGCTATTTTCTATAACACAAAAGGAGGAAAAACCTAATTCAGTCTGGTCGATTTATCCACAGCGGTGTAGTACGCTACGTCACTGTTTCTCCTGGTCGGTTTTCAATTAGCAGTAACAGGTTAAGCGTTGTTTTTCCACTACACTTTGTAACATCAATACAAGGACCGCTCTATAAATTCATGTGCCCAAGAAATGCCTCAATGGATAATGAAAAGTATCATCATGACACTTGAGAGCACTCAATATTGTGGTGCCAGAAAACAATCTAGCATCATATTGACATAGACTAACAACAGGGAATCGGTGTCCGAGCCCCTGATTGTATTGACTCTCAAAATCGTTTAGGTCTGCAATACCCATACCTTTTTGTAACGTCCAAGCCATATCGCCAAGTACTCGTAAACCCTGAATGCCTTGTTTGTTTGCATTCAGAAAAGCATTTTCGAAGAAAGCATATAGCTCTGTGCTGTTTGCCATACCCTCCGTCAAAACAATACGACCATCCTGAATATCTTGATCAATGCAGGACCTGACATCACGTAGCTCATTGGTAATAATAGATTGAACTTCCTTGGTGGCAACCAGAAAACAGCGATTTCCGGATTGAAGACCACCGAGTAAAAATGGTAGTGCTAATTTAAGTCGTCCCAAATCAGTGTCATAAAACGCACATAAGTGGCTGCCATAATTAATTGTGATACCTTCAAGATCGATATGAGCGATTCGGCTTGCTGCGTGCTCAAATGCAGCAATATTTACAGGCGCTTGATCCTGCTCAAGATAAGCCAATAGATCAGTCAAGCGATATCGCCTCTCGCGTTTGACTCCTATACGCATGCAAGGCAGCTTGCCCGCATCACTCCATCGTCTCAAAGATATTTCACTAGCATTTAGAATCTTGGCTGCTTGTTTGATGTTCAGAAGTGGCTCAGCAGTGCTTTCAGTGATGTTCATGCACATTCTCAGAGGTGGCCACACTTGATTGGACAGTTTTTCCCATATTTTAAGTGGAAATCTCGCGTTAATGCCTACGCTGTATTTTGCATTGCAGGCAGGTTATCGAAGTAGAACTCATTTGGCGTTTTGTCGTCAAGCGCGGTGTGAGGTCTATATTGGTTGTAGAACATGAAATATTTTTCTAAGCCTTGTTTTGCATCACATACGCTGTCATAGGCGTGCAGATAGACCTCTTCGTATTTGACGCTCTTCCAAAGCCGTTCGACAAACACATTATCACGCCAGCTGCCCTTGCCATCCATACTGATCTGGATACCGTTATCCTTCAGCAGCCCGATGAATTCCAAGCTGGTGAATTGGCAACCTTGGTCAGTATTGAAGATATCCGGCTTGCCATGCTTGTTTATGGCTTCTTGCACAGCTTCAATGCAAAAGTCGGCAGTCAAGGTGTTAGATAATCGCCATGACAGCACCCGACGGCTAGCCCAATCGATTACGGCGAACAGATAAACGAAGCCGCGCTTCATTGGGATGTACGTGATATCTGCTGCCCAGACATGGTTTGAGCGGGTGATGGACAAATTCCGCAACCGATACGGATAGACTGGGTGCGCCTGATGCCGCTTGCTGGTGTTGGGCTTGCGGTAGATTGCGTGGATTCCCATTCGCTTCTTGGCGTGAAGTATCTTGAGGTCAAGCCCAGCGGCCTTTGCTTCTGAATTACTCCCGAATACATTAATTGCAGATTCCTGTAACGGCT
>NZ_CADEGP010000123.1 GCF_902826915.1 uncultured Nitrosomonas sp. | reverse complement strand
CCTTTGCGGGTGCGGCGGGTGACATCAAACTCTGAAAAACTCATATCAATTAACTTAACAATATGATTCAGAACATTATTATGTGATCATCCACACCTGGAAATGACTCTAACCGTGCAAAGTTCTTATGTTATTAAACAGCATCAAAGGCTTGCACTATAGCAAGCTGCATGGGGCACACACTTTCTCCTGCCACTGCGGACTATACAGCTTATCAAGCTGCCGCTAAATAGTTGTTTTGTACTGGGCAGATGCGGACAAATAATTAAACCACTATCAGTTCCTCGTTATGGCCGAAGGATTACTCTCATTAATATACAAGGCGGTCTCTACCAGACTATCCATCCCCCCTAAATCCATTCATGGAAAGCTCCTCATGGCTTTCTGACTGCTATGCTATTATTTGAGATATAAGCATGCTGGGCAAATCGACATTAACACGGTCCAGAAAACAAATTTGCAGGGACATATTGCGCAGCATCATAAACAATGACGGTTGAGCCCACCACTAAACGAAAAATAAAAATCGCCACCACGTCGCTGGCCGGTTGTTTTGGTTGTCACATGTCTTTTCTGGATATGGATGAACGCTTGACCGGCTTGCTCGAGCAAGTTGAACTTGATCGCTCACCATTCACCGATACCAAACACTGTGGGCTATGCGACATCGGCTTAATCGAAGGGGGGGTGTGCACTGCGGAGAATGTACATGTGTTGCGCGAATTCCGCGCTAATTGCGCCACGTTGGTGGCCGTCGGCGCTTGCGCGATCAATGGCGGCGTACCCGCGATGCGCAATTATTTTGACTTGCAGGAATGCCTGCAGGAAGTCTATCTGAATGGAACCGGAGTCACCAACCCGCAAATTCCCGACGATATTGAATTGCCGCTGCTGCTGGATAAGGTCTATCCCATCAGTGAAGTGGTGCACATCGATTATTTTCTGCCCGGTTGCCCGCCATCCGCCGATGCATTCTTGCAACTGCTGGAACCGCTATTAGCCGGGCAAAAACCGATTATTCAAAAATCGCAATTGCATTACGATTAAACGTTATGGAACCAGATAAACCTTCATCACCTCCACCCGCCACCCGGCGCATCGCCATCGACCCCGTCACTCGCGTCGAAGGGCACGGCAAAATTACATTGCTGCTGGACGAACACAATCACATCATCGAGGCACGACTGCATATTGTCGAATTTCGCGGCTTTGAGAAATTCATTCAAGGCCGTCCGTATTGGGAAGTGCCGTTCTTGGTGCAACGGCTGTGCGGCATTTGCCCGGTCAGCCATCAATTAGCAGCAGCCAAAGCGGTAGATCAAATCGTGGGGGTGCAGCAACTCACGCCCACGGCTACCAAGTTGCGCCGTTTGTTGCATTTCGGCCAGATCCTGCAATCGCATGCACTACATTTTTTCCACCTCTCCTCCCCCGATTTTCTATTCGGCTTCGGTAGCAACCCGGCGCAACGCAATATTGCCGGTGTATTGGAACACTATCCGGAAATCGCACTGAAAGGTGTCAAGTTGCGCAAATTCGGGCAACAAGTCATTGAGGCCATCACTGGCAAACGCATTCACGGCACCGGCACTGTACCCGGCGGCATGAATAAACCGCTGACAATCACTGCGCGTGATGCGTTGCTTGCCGATGTCGACAATATCCTGCAATGGAGTCAGGAAGCGCTGGCGCTGAACGAACACATTCACACCACGTACCCGGAGCACCGCGATTTCGCCACGCTGCACAGCCATTTTCTCAGCATGACCGGAACCAACGGCGAATTGGAGTTCTATCACGGCGGATTGCGCGCGCGCGCTGCTGATAACAGCGTAATTTTCGATCAGTTCAACTACTGCGATTATCAACACATCCTGCGTGAAGAAGTGCGCTCGTGGAGCTACATGAAGTTTCCCTATTTCACCGCATTGGGTACTGAGCAAGGCTGGTATCGCGTCGGCCCGCTAGCGCGCATCAATAACTGCGATAGCATTTCCACTCCATTGGCCGAAGCCGCGCGCCAACGTTTCAAAGCATTCGGTCAAGGCGGATTGGTACACGACACACTTGCGTTTCACTGGGCACGAATGATCGAAGCTCTGCACTGCGCCGAATCAATTCACGCTTTGCTGCACGATCCAGACATCACCGGCACGGAATTAATGGTTGACAAAAGCGAACACCAGCCTCAAGGCATCGGCGTCATCGAAGCACCGCGTGGCACGCTGTTCCATCACTATCAGGTCAACGCAGAAGGCCTGATTACCCAGGCCAATCTAATCGTATCAACCACCAGCAACAACCAAGCCATGAATGAATCGGTGCGCATCGTTGCCAATCGATACCTGGATGGCCAGGAAATCACTGAAGCATTATTGAATCACCTCGAAGTTGCGGTGCGCGCATACGATCCTTGCCTTTCGTGCGCCACGCATGCATTAGGCAAAATGCCATTGCAAGTGACGTTGCAGGATATGAACGGCAGAGTAATCGATCAATTAACCAAAGGAATGACGGGCGAGATTACCCGAAACTGCTGATACCCTACTTACCCATCCACCACAATATCAACGTCAGCACAACCGAGATCAACAATCCTGTCATCAACGGAAAATGAAAGCTGAAATTCTCGCGTTCGATATGAATATCGCCAGGCAAGCGGCCTAATGGCAATTGCGACAACCAGGGCCACAATAAACCCAACACAAGCAGCAAGATTCCTAAGGTAATAAATAATTGTTGCATGGCGTATATTGTTTTCAAAGGCGGATTCAAGTTTGAAGTGCAATTTTGAATAACGCAGGTCCTGGGGGTTGGATGCGGTAGCATCTGAGCCTTTTTGACCAGCCAGTCGAAATTGCAAAGATGAACTACACACACCTAACCCGAGAAGAACGATACCAGATATACGCCTTGAAGAAAGCGGGACATTCACAAAGCGAGATCGCCACCGTCATCGACCGAAGCGTATCAACTATCAGCCGAGAGTTGGCTCGTAACTGCGGGGCGCGTGGCTATCGCCCCAAACAGGCGCATAACAAAGCAGTCGAGCGGAAAGCCATCAATGCGCGGGCGATAGACGATGCAACCTGGCAGTTTGCGCAAGAGAAACTCATGCTGCAATGGGGCCCAGACTGAGGTATGCTTATTTTCATGGAGTCCGAAGTTTCATAAGATGAAGACATGAAAT
>NZ_CADEGP010000122.1 GCF_902826915.1 uncultured Nitrosomonas sp. | reverse complement strand
ATCAAAAACAGCAGGTCGCTTGATTCTCATACACCAGATTTGACTATAGCTCTTTTGGCTGATATAACGAATCATAGTGCACGGTTTTTGGTGTTAATTCACATATTTACGTGCACCATTTTACCAAATAATACAATATTGTTAAACTCAATCAGTTAGTTATGCTTTTTGAGTAAGCTCTACATATCAAGTGAGCAGATATGTCTGCTTCTGTCACTAAGAGGCGGCCACACTTGATTGGACAGTTTTTCCCATATTTTAAGTGGAAATCTCGCGTTAATGCCTACGCTGTATTTTGCATTGCAGGCAGGTTATCGAAGTAGAACTCATTGGGCGTTTTGTCGTCAAGCGCGGTGTGAGGTCTATATTGGTTGTAGAACATGAAATATTTTTCTAAGCCTTGTTTTGCATCACATACGCTGTCATAGGCGTGCAGATAGACCTCTTCGTATTTGACGCTCTTCCAAAGCCGTTCGACAAACACATTATCACGCCAGCTGCCCTTGCCATCCATACTGATCTGGATACCGTTATCCTTCAGCAGCCCGATGAATTCCAAGCTGGTGAAATAAACAACCCCGTGGCAAGACCACGGGGAATCGCAAGTTCAAACTTGATGAGCTAAAACGTCTATTAATTCAGGTAGTCATCCGTTCAGATTGCTTTGACGACGCACAGGTGCTGTACAACTTATTGAGTTCTGTCAGGGTTTCCTGGAGCGTATAAACAACTATATTGGCTCCTACTGCCGTTAGTTTTTCAAGGTTATTCTTAGCGTAATCAGGATCGCTTATTCCGAACCTGCTAACGACAATAATAATCTCTGGAAAGCGTGCACGTATGCGTTTAATAAGATAGACTGTATGTGCTAAATTACTTGGATAAACAGAAGCAATAAGTACAATATTAACGTTTAACTTTTCTACTGTTGTTAGCATTTCAGTGGCTAGCGACTTTGGACCAATTTCATGGCATTCAAAATCTTCATGATGCATTGATTTGTTTAATATTTTTACTGCTAATTCATCTGTGGCATCTCCAGCTGGAATAGTTAAGATAATTTTCAGCTCATGCTCTTTCTGCTTTTCATAATCTTCACTGATCATTAATTCTTCATGATCATTAATAACTTCTCTGAAGTTTTCAATGAATTCCCTTTGTTCCTCGGCATCAATTTTGCCTTGGCGAAAATCATTTCTGCTATGCACTAGTGCTGGAATTGCTAAATTATCGTAGACTTGCACTAATGTAAGTTCAGTGTCTGAGGTCTCCTGTTCAATTAAACTGGATGCTTCATCGATGTCATCGGCCAGTAATCGCTGATAAAAGCGTTGCCCAGGGGTAAGAGTTGGGCGATCTCCGAGTAAGGTATCAAAAAAGTTTAAGTAAGGAACATATCGACCTAACACTACGATACAAACAGTCAAGGGTGAAGCTAATACAAGCCCAATTGGTCCCCAAAGCCATGTCCAGAATGCGACGCATACAAGTAATGCCGCTTGCGATACTCCGATGCCTCGTCCATAGAGCATTGGTTCAATGATCATATTAGTGATTAGCTCCAGAACACAAAACATGGCAAGTACCATTATTGCTAATGACCAATCAGGCGAGATCAGCAGACTTAACGTAATTGGTAAAATTGCAGCAAGCCATGGACCCAGGTAGGGAATGTAACGTAAAAGTGCACCAAAAAACCCCCATAAAGCTGCGTAAGGAACGCCAATCAACCACAAGCCCACTGCTACCGCTACCCCGTAACCAACATTTATTAATAATTGCATCAATAAATATCTACTGACACGCTCGCCTGCATCTTCAAATGCTCGAGTTGTATGAGCTAATTGATCCACTCCAATTAATGAAATTACGCGATCACGCAAATCTTCACGATGGAGCAGCATGAAGCAGACCAGAACGATTATTAAACCTGCATTAGCAATAGGTTCTAACATATGGCCAAAAACCGACCACAACTCTGATAATTGAAAAGGCCCGTCGTTAACTATACGTACGGGCTGGGGTTCCAACTTATTAGAAGGAATTGGCAATATGTCTTCTAATTCTGAATTATTTTTTAATTTATCTGTAATACTTTCGGTTACGACTTGGACTTTATCTAATAAACCATCTGGGTTATTTTTAGTGATTTGCTCCAGCTTGTATAAAATATTGTTTTCGTATTGAGGATAGGTATCCAACAAGCTTCCAATTTGACTCGTTATTCCCCAAATTGAACCTACAATGCTACTTAAGGCAAGCAATGCCGCGAATGCGACAGCGATTACCCTGGCAACACCATGTTGTTGCAACCAAATTACGATTGGAGTAAGCAGGAACGTTAGAAGAATCGATAATGCAATGGGAATTAAGATTATCCGCGCAAAAAAAAGAAAGCCTAACACCAACCCGAGAGCTATCAGCATTGACACGTTATTGCTAATCGAAAGACTCTTTTTCATTAAAAATGCTGGCCAGCCTCGATAATTTAAATTACATTTAAGATAAAAAGAGAATAGTAACAGTGCTAATCAAAATTAACCGTACGCTTGCACACATAGCACCTGCGGAGCTATAGTCAAATCTGGTGTATAGAGAATCAAGCCGCATTCTGTTTTTGATCCTTTACTTGTTTAATACCGTTAACAAATTTAACACCATTGATTACATCTGCCAACAGATTATAACCTCTTAACCGGAACCATTTTTTCCGTGCGGTTTCCATGAGTTTGAATGCCATCGTCAGTGTTGTTATCCGGCTCCCACAATTTTTTTTGGCAGTTCTTAGTCTGACAGTAGCAAATACTGATTCAATCGGATTGGTGGTTCTGATGTGCTGCCAGTTTTCGGCAGGATAATCATAGAAAGCCAACATGGAAGCTTTGTTCTTGGCTAGGCAGTTCATCGTACCCGGATATTTCGGATTGAAACGCTCGATGCAATGGTCAAAGGCTTTGTATGCATCTTCCCGGGTTTCCGCTTGCCAAATATCATGCAAGGCTTCTTTGACTTTGGGTTGCGTGGCTTTGGGTAGTTTTTCCAATTCTAGACCTGTCCCCGTGCTTCCTCAGCGTGATTTAAATTTTGCTGATGAGAAGCTCAAAGATTCCCCTCGGAATCCTCCCCCTGAAATTAGCCGTTTGAACACCAAATTCGGGGGTTACCAAAAAACTAAAAGCCAATCACACTAAGCTAATGCCAAAACAACCATGCTGCATTTGGTACCTTTGTTGGGACGAACCGAGCTATAGTCAAATCTGGTGTATGAGAATCAAGCGACCTGCTGTTTTTGA
>NZ_CADEGP010000121.1 GCF_902826915.1 uncultured Nitrosomonas sp. | reverse complement strand
ACAGGCTACACCGCTTTCTCCTCACTTGTCATACACCAGAAATAATCATAGCTCTGCCTTAAACGTTATATCGCAAGAGAGGTATATTACACTTTGAGAAAGAGAAATAATTTAATCAATAGCGCACAAATTGCAGCTTGACATTTAGAAGGGCATCCGCGGCAGCCAATACTGTGCACATGATTACCAGAATTTATTACAACGATTTAGCATGATCGCTTCCATGAGTCGCAAAGGTGACTGCTATGATAACGCGCCGATAGAAAGTTTCTGGGGGATACTTAAAACCGAGCTGGTGCATCATAGAAGATTCAAAACACGACAACAAGCCATTCAGGAGATTACCGAATTTATAGAAATATTCTATAACCGGCAGAGAAAACAGAAAAGGCTGGGCTATTTGTCACCAGCACAATTTACGCAGCGATACTATGCTAATTTGCTTGTTGCTTAAACCGATGGACTCCATTTTTGACAGCACACATCAGACCTCGCCTACCGCTAACCGGATAGTACGGAGCAATAACATTCAACAGAGATGTCCAGGGTGTGGCAGCTTCAATTTCAACCAGAAAACGATCTCGTCGGGTTTGTTTCTTCTTTGCCGCATATTCCAGGTCAGAAAAGCTTGATTGCATCGCTCTATTCCATATTTATCAATATGGGATCTATTTTATCAAACCTCTGCATGTCTATTCGATGTGATCGAATAGATCAGCGTTTCCTTAGAGCTTCTCAAAGCAAACTCGTGGCTTAATGCACCTGGAGTCATAACGAAAGATGATTCTCACGCGAAAGGTGAAGCCATTCTGTTTTTGCAGCAGATGGCAATTCATGGCGCAAGTAGCTTTGGTGATACTAGCCAATCAGCGCAGCGTATAATCAGCGGGTTCTTGTTGGATTTTATGAGTAATTATGTATCCCGGACATTCACTTAATAGAAAGAGCTGGCAAGTGGATGGTACAAAGCTGATGCCTGAGCAGGGATTGCAGATCATCGCTGCCGAAATCGTCGGAAACCAGCTTCGACCTCATGATGGTTTATCTTGACAATGATCTTGATCTATTACTATCTGGTAGCGATAAATCATACAGCTACATCAAATAATTTACCGACTGCCGCCGTCAGGCTCATTGCAAGTGTACCCCAGAATGTAACTCTGATTGCGCCGATAGACATGGCTGCACCGCCTGCGCGTGCAGCCATAGCGCCTAAGCTTGCCAGAAATACCAGTGACGATACCGCAACTGCGGGTATAAGTTGAGAACCTGCCATATTCCATGCCATCAATAATGGCAGCGCAGCGCCAATAGTGAATGTGCTCGCTGAGAACAATGCGGCTTGAATGGGACGAGCTCTAGCATTTTCAGCTAAGCCTAATTCATCTCTTGCATGCGCTCCTAATGCATCATATGCCATTAGCTGCTCTGCTACTTGTCGAGCTAGATTTGAATCCAACCCCCTTTTTTCATAAATATTGGCAAGTTCCTTCAGCTCAAATTCAAAGTCATTTATTAATGAATCCTTTTCAATTTCAAGATCTGCTTTTTCTGTGTCGGATTGAGAACTAACTGACACGTATTCACCGGCAGCCATAGACATGGCACCTGCAACTAAACCAGCAACACCAGCAACAAGAATATCCGCATGCATTGCCTGAGCCGATGCCACGCCGATAATAAGACTCGCTGTTGAAACGATACCATCATTGGCGCCGAGAACAGCAGCACGTAACCATCCAGTGCGGTGTGATCGATGTGTTCTGTAGCGACTCATAGCTTTCCTTGAGGTGGTTGTTTAGTGATGGATTATTGCGCCATTCAGTATCTATTTAACTTTAATCGCGTAGATTAGTATTAACTTGGAAAATTTGTATCAACCACCTGTGGCGAAAAGCGCACTGGAAGCTCGTTTAAGAGTATATTGGATTCGTGCAATGAAAACTCAACTCAAACACAAGGACATAAAGATTATGGCTAAATCACTCAAGTATTTTGGCATCAATGTGATGTTTTTATTGCTTATGCTGATTTATCCTTCTAAATGGGCTATTGCCGGACCGCTACTTCTTTCCACGGAAGGTTACGCCTCTGGTCAATTAAGCAGGGTAAGCCGTGATATTAATGTAACCAGAGCTTATGTCGGGGAAATATCGCTGGGTCATGAGAGTATGACTTTTATCAGTCTTGGAAATCAGCCGCCTAATCTGGTTTCTAATCCATGGCAGTTTTGTTTTGAGAAAGATCGCTACGAAGAGCTTGAAAATCTCATTGGTAGTGATGTCGTGTTGGAATTTAAAACACCGAAAAATAATTCATTGCTTTCTTGCTCATCTGTAAACGAATTGGTGGAAGTTTATCCGGTTATTCAGAATCAACCATTGGAACAGAAACATCTTATTGGCAGTATTTATACTATGGATCGAGAAATAGCCCATGGTGTTGAATTCGGAAGAATCACAAATTTGATTAAAAACAGAAGTACAAATCGAAACTATTTTATGACCATACAGGTTGGTACTGGCGGCAGCAAATTTCGCCATTTCTTCATCGATGATCATGATTTGTATGATTTTGCAGTCGCAGCCTTAAAAAATGCGGCCATCGTCAAAGTGCATTATAGTGACCGGCTTGCTTTTTTCACTACTTTTTATGGACTTGGGTCTCGATCTATTGTTTCAGAAATCGAAGTTGTTGATTAGATTTCGAGTAGCTGAGCAAACTTCAAGATAACGCAAACTGGGTGGATTTGTAATGATCAACTAAAACCGGACACTTTTTTAGACAGTCTTTCTATAAAACATACGCTCAAATTGCAAAGGCGATTGGTAGCCTAATTTTGAGTGTGTACGTTTTCCATTGTAGAAAGCCAAATAATCAACAATACTCAGCTTTGCTTCTTTTTTGGTTCTGAATTTTTCGTAATTCAATTGCTCCTATTTAAGGCTACGAAAGAATCGCTCTGTCGGGGAGTTGTCCCAACAATTTTCTTTTCGGCTCATGCTTTGTTTCATTTTCATAACAGACAGGTGTTCACGGTATTCATGGCTAGCATATGGCTACCCCGGATGCCCTTCTAAATGTCAAGCGGCAATTTGTACACTATTGATTAAATTATTCCTCTTTCTCAAAGTGTAATATACCTCTCTTGCGATATAGCGTTTAAGACAACGAAGTGTTGATACCGGCTTAAAATTGACCACCCATTACGGTTGAAAATTGACCAGGGGAAAACAGGACGTAGGATACTACGCATCTGTGGATAAGTCGACCAGACTGAGTTGGTATTTTGCCTCCTGTTGATGTTTTTGGCTATGTAGTAATTAACTGTTGAAATTGTCTTGTTCTTCCAAGTGATCTTAGAA
>NZ_CADEGP010000120.1 GCF_902826915.1 uncultured Nitrosomonas sp. | reverse complement strand
ATAATACAATATTGTTAAACTCAATCAGTTAGTTATGCTTTTTGAGTAAGCTCTATGTAGCTTGCTTCGACTCAAGGAACCAAATCCTGGGCGGTGCTACTCGTTACGGTATCGTCATCTGCAATCCCTTTTGCCGGCAATTCAAACCAAAAAGTACTTCCAATACCCAATTCACTGTCTACACCAATGTACCCCCCCATCTTTTCAACGATTCGACGCGTAAGCGATAATCCTATCCCTGTACCTTCAATAGCGCTAGCTGCAGCATCAAGACGATTAAAAGGTTGAAATAATTCCGTCAGTTTATTGGCAGCAATACCGATCCCAGAATCAGCAATAATAATTTTTATGTAACCTGGACGAACGGATTCCCTGAGTTCGATATGCACCCAACCGCCTTTGCGGTTGTACTTGATCGCATTGTTAATCAAATTAAGGACGACTTGTTTGAGTCGAATACGATCAGTATATAAAACCTTATCCACCATGCCGCTATGCATCAGTTTGATATCCTGCCTATCTGCTTGTATTTTTACTAAGCTGATACACTCCTCAATAACAAGACAAACCTCGACCCATTCCAGTCGAAAATCAATACGTCCTGACTCAATTTTCGCCAAATCAAGCACTTCATCAATCAACGTTAGTAAATGCATACCCGCAGTCTTGATTTCTTTGGTGTATTTGAGACGCCGATCATCAAGCCCCCCCAATTCAAGTAATCGACAAAAGCCAAGAATTGCATTCATAGGCGTACGTAACTCATGACTCATGCTAGAAAGAAATTCAGATTTAGCCTTGTTTGCCCGTTCAGCCTCATACCGAGCCGTAATAAGTGCCTGTTCCGCGGCTTTATGTTCAGTAATATCCTCAACCATCGACCAGATTAATTTTCGGCCAGATGCATCGTGAATTATTACTCCATTCAGTTGAACCGGATAACAACTACCATTTTTACGAATATACTCTTTTTTGTATGGGCCAAAAGTGCCTGTTGCTTGCATACTCTCAACCTGTTGAGTTTCCAGCATCATGTAGCCTTTGGGGGTGATGTCCCAATAGGTAAGACTTAACAACTCTTCCCGAGAATAACCAGTTGGAGCTAACAGCGACTCATTGATCTCGATAAATCTCCCAGTTTCGTATTCGTTCAATGCGATACCAACCGGCGACATCATGAACAGAGCCCTAAGCCGGGCTTCACTATCTCGTTTATTTTGTTGAAACTTACCCATCAAAATAATTGGCAGCAAGACTAAAATGCCAATGAGTATCAAGCCAAAACGGAAAATGGCACTGTCATTGCCTGCAACAATCCATCCCTCTTTAGGCACGGTAGCCATCTGCCAGGAACCGTTAGGCAAGGAAATATCTAGTAATACAGGATTCTGTTCAAATATTTGCTCGTTACCAAAAAACACCTCACCCACCTTACCCAACGCATCTTTGCTTCGGATCGAAATATTAATTTTTTCTGCAAGATCCAACAAACCACTTGTTTGATATAACTGATTCACATCGATAACAGCTGAAATCATGCCCCAAGAAACCCTCTCATTCCCTTCAATGTCATCAAAAGATACCGGAATCCGAGCGATAAAGCCTTGTCCGCTCTGAACCAAATCAACAGGTCCGGCTATAATAAGATTCCCGCTATCACGCGCACGTAGCACCGATTCAAGCTGCTGAGGATGCTCCCTGAAATCAAGCCCTATCGCTGATCCATTGCCTTCTATCGGGTATAAGTGACGTATTACCAAATCTGACGCAGCACCAATATTGCGCAGCTCTGATTGATCATTAAACAAATACTGCGCTAGCTTGGCAAATTTTTCCATTGACAAATCCGGCTCTGCAGAAATGGACGCCACCAAACCTTGTACCAATCGCGCATTGCTGATGATTTTTCCTTCCAAATCTGCACGCAACAAGCTCGATCGAGTAAACACCGAATCCCGTAGTTCACGATCCATGCTTTGTGAATGTAGGTAATCGGCATAAAATCCAGTCGCGATCAGGCAAGTGCCCACAAGAATGGCAGGTAAAAAAACCAGCTCCCTTTTCTGAAAGAAAACCCAAATTCGAGCCAAAGTATTTTTCATGAGTTAAAGCCTAAATAATTGCTATTTTTACTTACTAGCAAAGGAAAGAGTGCATTAACGGATAGCCGAAGATTCAATTTCGTCTTTTTTTAACAAGCAGACACTGTTCTCCCTGTCAAACATCTGCAGCGTACCGAAGATTATGATATTGCATTGTAACTTTACTCATCGTCAAACTCGGAATTTCCGTCATGCCAGACTATAAATTCGTTTTTTTATCGATCTTATCTTAAACAAAGAATTCTTGGAAAAGATAACCTTTTACATTTCTATTCACCCCTTCTTCATCACTTTTGTTTTCTATAATGACACCTATAGATTCTACTCAGTCCTCTAAGATTCAATGTATCTCAACTAAGTATCTGGATGATTGATTGTTTTGAGTGTTTTATAAAACGCTCAAAACAATGTTATGCATTCGTGCATTACTTTTACATCGATTATGAACAATCAGGATGAATAAAACTGTATTCAAAGAAGTAGAAAATTCGCTAAAGGAGCATAGTATGGCTAACCATATAAATTTAAAACAATCCCTTGAGCGCATTCACACACTGCCCGCCATGCCAGTTATTGCCAAAAAAATGCTTACATTGGCATTGAATACTGACGAAGGTGAAGCTCAATTACTCAAGCTCATCGCTCAAGACCCACAGATTTCTGCACGCATTATCGGGCTGTCAAATGCTTCTTTATTTGGTTCTCCGGGCATGATCTCTTCCATCAGCGATGCTGCCATGCGATTAGGATTAACACAAATTAAATCTATCGCCATCGGCATGGCAACCATTTCAGCATTCGCTAAACCGCCCGAAGGAAAGTTGAAAGCAAGGGATCTATGGACTCACAGTATTACCATTGCTTCTGCAATGCGCACTATGGCTAAACATATGCCTGCAAGAATTCGCCCGATGGAGGATCAGATCTTTCTCGCAGGCCTTTTGCATGATATTGGTTATAACGTTCTAAACTTCATCGCCAAGGATATCAGCGATGCACTTCACGAAAGATTGAGAACCACTCCCGAAGCATCACTATTAGAAATAGAACACGAACTACTGGGTACAGATCATGGTGAGATCGGTGCCCAGCTTGGAATCCATTGGGAATTACCGGCGGAAATTATCGCCGTGATACGCCACCATCACATGCCAGACAAAATGGATCCGGAAATAAATCAATCCTTAGCCAGACTCGTCAATGTTGCGGAAAGAATGCTGCCTGACTTAGCGATGACTGAACGCTCGGCACAAGAAATTACCGAGCAGGAATGGGTCAAGCTAGGCATTGACCCCAGAGAAGTGGGTACAATTGCAGAAGAGGTTGAGATTATTGCAAAGCAAGTCACGCAGCTTGCCAATGCGGCTTGATCCATCGTTGATTGACCTAGTCAAGTAAAACCGGCGGTTATGCCCATGCCAAGCAATTTCGCCGCATGCGCAAAGCCGTTAAACGCCAACGCACGATCCTTGGTATCGTGCTGCGAGAGATCAAGCGGAAACTGGTGACGGCAGAACTGGAGTGCTCCGCATCGTTCCAACATCTGAATACGCTGCTGGAGCGAGCACAGCGGATTCACCAGCAGCAACCGAAAGACAAGAACAAACTCTACGCACTGCATGCCCCGGAAGTCGAATGCTGATGTGTGCTGTCAAAAATGGAGTCCATCGGTTTAAGCAACAAGCAAATTTGCATAGTATCGCTGCGTAAATTGTGCTGGTGACAAATAGCCCAGCCTTTTCTGTTTTCTCTGCCGGTTATAGAATATTTCTATATATTCGGCAATCTCCTGAATGGCTTGTTGTCGTGTTTTGAATCTTCTATGATGCACCAGCTCGGTTTTAAGTATCCCCCAGAAACTTTCGAGCTATAGTCAAATCTGGTGTATG
>NZ_CADEGP010000119.1 GCF_902826915.1 uncultured Nitrosomonas sp. | reverse complement strand
TTCATGTCTTCATCTTATGAAACTTCGGACTCCATGAAAATAAGCATACCTCAGTTTGGCGCAGGCAAATATTGACGCCTCCGTCGGAAGCATCGGAGATTCTTATGACAACGCGCTAGCCGAAACCATCAATGGTTTGTACAAGACCGAAGTCATACGGCATCGCGGTCCTTGGCGTAGTATCGAAGAAGTAGAATTTGCCACATTGGAATGGGTGGATTGGTTCAACAATCGAAGACTGCTGGACGCAATCGGATATGTCCCACCGGCAGAATTTGAAAAGGCGTATCATCGCCAACAGGAAGAGTCAGCTGATGCAGCTTGATTCAAGAAAACATGTCTCCGGAAAATCGGGGGCGATTCAGCCAGACCACATTCTCGGACCAGCGAATCACCAGTTCTTCATCACTCAGATTGAATGCGTGCTTCAGATACAGCAAGGAAGCCATCAATCGAATGGGCAAACGCGGCCGGCCCGCAGCGCTCACTCCTGTGCCCGCAGTCGCTAACGCTGTGCCGAAAATATCGCTGAACTCTACCATGTGGCCTTGACGATTCTTGCGCTCGAAAGCTGGTGCAAGGGCTGCTTCAATATCGGGCCACGGTAGTCGATTTGCCAATACCACCAAGGGATGGTGCAGATCGATCATCTGGTCGAGACGTGCACGAAAAAAATCATCAGTCGGCATTTAAACTTCCCCTAATTCCCTCAGGTTTTGATGCCTATATTATAATTTCCCAGGGATCTCAGCGTTTACTAATTCGCATGAATTCCAATATTTATGGGGTCTCCAAGCGTTTTGCAGGACTGACTACTTATCGAGAAACCCTGCGAGATAAAATGATGGAATCATTCGATGATAATAATGGAACTACAGGGTAGAGGCAAAAACACACGGGTAATCCCCCCATTTTTAATGGGAACTTACAGTAGAGAGTTTTAGTTTAAAAGCTTCTGCCAGCAACATTCTGAACAGCAGCAACCCGGGATAGGCGGGACGGCCTGCGGCATCATATGTGGGGGCATAATGTTCAGCGATTGCTTTTTCTATCGGTTCCCAATCAATCAGGTAATCGATTTGATTGAGAAAGTTTCCTTTGCGGGTACGGCGGGTGGCATCAAACTCTGAAAAAACTCATATCAATTAACTCAACAATATGATTCAAAGTATTATTGTATCGTCATCCGCACCTGAAAATGATTCTAACTGTGCAAAGTTCTTATCGTTTATAACTCTTTCTAATCTGCCCCTAATTCTTATGCCCCATTTGCTGTGCTACCCACATCGGATTTTACTTCTTGAAAGCAAAGTTGATGCAAAGGTGTGACGGGGCTGATAAAGATTGCGGTATTTAAAGCCAGCTCGTTTCAATGCCGGTATCAAAACATTTCTTGATTAGTTACTTGCCTCAGAAACTCTCAATATAGCGACTGGAAGAGGATTTGTATTCACGGCGGCACGGAGTAATCGCGACACCATAGTAGCCAAATCAAAACGACGGTTGAAGCGACAAGAGAATTCTGCAAGATAGCGATGCGCATATTTGGCGTGATTGAATGCGTGGTATGTTCCACTGAGCGGAGTCTTGAGATTGCCAAGTCAGGGTATTGACCCAATGAAACTCGGGACGTTGCACAGCGAGCTTGCCGCTTTCCGTAACATGGCGTTGATGCTGTGCAGCGGTGTGAGTAACAGCCTCGAAACACCATAAACGATCGGATACCACATGTGCAGTAGAAACCAGACATTTGGTCGACCACTGTCTAAGCGCCTCATGCGTAAAACCTGCCACAGGTTTTACGCACATAAAATGTGGCTTGCCTTCGTTATTTGTCTGTATCGCTGCTACAAATGGCGTTTTACCTGCAGCGCCTCGGCCGCGCTTTCCTTGCTTCTCGCCTCCCAAATTATGCATCATCAGTCTCTACGCGCCCATCCAGACAGCGTTGCTCTTTACGCAACAGCATGGTTTGCACCAACTTATGCTTGATCGACTACGTCATTTTGTAACTTACCCCTAACTGGCGCTAAAGTTTCAAAGCACTTGCCGCATTCTTGCTTTGCGTCATCAAATAAATGGCCAAAAACCAGATCGTCAGAGGAAGTTTGGTATTTTCAAATACAGTGCCCGCAATTGAGGAAGACTGATAGCCACAGCCCAGACACTCCCATAACTTGCGCCCGTTATGGGTGCAGCAATAATGCGTTCCATCGCAGCGTGAACATTTCCAGTCTTGTGGCTACCTTGAAGCAAACAACGCTGATTCACATTGTGCCTCCGTGCCATATCGACGCAAAAATTCATGCAGTGACAGGCCAGCTTGAAACTGAATTTTATTTATCGCTATTACTTTTCCTCTGGTTTTGTTGTGTATTCTCCCATTCTACAATCCTATCTGAGGAATGTAACTAATCAGGAAACATTTTATCGAATGACCTGATTATCTTTCCACGACTTGTTATGGCGCGGATCATGAAAAACAATTTCATTGAATTTTTTCGTATAGGCCTGCTGACTAAGTAAGGCTTCTCTGGCTTGTGGCTGCTGCGTGACTGTATGTTCTCCTGATTTGGTTTTTGTGCCTTTCAAGTGATTTCCGTATAGCCTAATTCTGCAGGCAGGATTCCAAGATGTTGCTTCCACAGCGCTGTTTTATGCGATAGAAAAACCGAAACGGCGATTAGTCCGTTATTTTCCCTTCTAGCGTCGCGCGGGAGTGAGTGGCTTTTTCTGCAATTAACCGAGTGGCGGCGTCAATCTGCCCCCAGGTGTTCCAGAGCAGGACACCGCGCACTTGTTTATCGCGTAAATAATAAATGACGCCTTTGCGGAATGGCTCCTTCCAGTCTTCGATAATGTCGAGACTTGCATCCAGCTCTCCCACTGCTTCGTAACCCAGGTCAAACAGGTCAGAATAAAAGAAAGGGTGGTGACGATAGGCATCCGACTGTCCGGCCATGTTCCGACCTGCCATCTCTCCCATGACGTTTGAATTGTCCTCATGTTCCACGCGCATGCGTTTATCCAGCATTGCGCTATGGAAGTTCGCCACATCGCCCGCCGCGTAGATATCGGGATTGCTCGTGCGCAGTTGTTCGTCCACGATAATACCGTTGTCTACTGCAAGCCCAGCTTGTGCGGCCAACTCGGTGTTAGGCTGAATGCCCAGCCCGGCCACAACTCCATCCACAGTAATTTCCGTGCCGTTTCCTGTGGTTACAATGGTCTTGCCGCCAGCGGTGGCTCGCACGGATTTAACGGTTTCAGACGCAAGTATGGTGACTCCCTTCTCGCGGTAATAGGAATTTATGAACTCAGCCAGAGGCTGTGGATAAACGCGTGCACCGATACCGCTTTCCGGAAAAATCATCGTGACCCGCTTGTTGTTCATGGTCAGTGCCGCGCTAATTTCGGAACCAATGAAGCCTCCCCCAATCACTACAAAATCCGAACCTTGTTCACTCAATTCACGCAGCTTGCGATAGTCGTCGGCAGTTCGAAAGTAGATGATGTTCTTGTCTGAATCCGGCAAGCGCCGCACGGAACCTCCTGTGGCTAGTAACAGCTTTTCATAGGTGTACACGTTTCCAGCATCATCTGTCGCGGTTTTTTGGGATGAATCCAGTGCCACAATTTTTTTGCCCACGTGTGCTGCGACATTGAGTCCTTCGGCATCACGCCAAATGGATTCATACGGCGTATCCTTCCACAGCGATTTAGAAAGCGGTGGACGATCATAAGGCAGATGGCGCTCCTCGCAAATCATGGCGATGGCCCCTTCCTGGTCAATTTTACGGATACCGCGAACAGCGGAGTCAGCAGCCATGCCGCCGCCAACGATAAGGTATTTATGGTGTTTCATGATAGGCCTCTCCTTTATCAACAAGCATCAAGCGCATACGTAGAGTTATTCAAATTATAACGTGATCTGACTGGCAGGCGTTATGTTTATGTCTGGTCTGTTGGCGCTTGCAGCAATGTATGGGTGATCGCTTATGTCTTTGGGTGATCATTGGCTTTGATGAAATGGGGGCTTAAAGAATTGAGGTATGCTTATTTTCATGGAGTCCGAAGTTTCATAAGATGAAGACATGA
>NZ_CADEGP010000118.1 GCF_902826915.1 uncultured Nitrosomonas sp. | reverse complement strand
ATCAAAAACAGCAGGTCGCTTGATTCTCATACACCAGATTTGACTATAGCTCAATTTACATCAAGCCTAAGTAAGCATGCCTCCATATCCGCAAGTAACTCTGAAGATTCTTCAAAAAATATTTCATAAAATTGTTCGAGATCTGTACTCATAGGAAGCCCTATTTCAAGTTGAATTGTTTGGCTTGCGGTATAAAGAAAGAAGCTAAGTAATGAAGAAACAACAAAACGCTTACTCTTTGGGATTAAGAATTATTTAAACTTATTAATCCACTTAAAAAATATTAACTTCTAACTAATAACTTTACCGATAACTTCCAATAATCGCTTGGGATCAAACGGCTTCACTAGCCAGCCAGTTGCCCCTGCCGCCCTACCTTTTGCCTTCATTTCATCGCCAGATTCTGTGGTCAGTATCAAGATAGGAATATTTTTGTATTGAGTCAATTTTCGCAGCAACTCAAGTAGCTTTAATCCATCCATACGTGGCATATTGATGTCAGTTAATATTAGATTAACTTGATGATGATTAGCCTTATCGAATGCATCTTGACCATCAACTGCTTCAATGACTTCATAACCTGCACCTTTAAGCGTAAAAGTTACCATCTGCCGAATTGAAGCAGAATCATCCACTGCAAGTATTGTCTTGGCCATTTACTTAGTTCCTTTACTGATAATATTAATTTGCTTGATAAAAAATTGCCTGCCAAGCATTTTGCTAAAAAAGCTCAATATCGCCCATTTTCATTCCTTGCTGCACTACTGGCTTCTTTTTACTCTTATTTTTTACCTCATTAACTGCCTTATGAATTCCTGAATGTATTGAATTCAAGGCTCTTTTCTCAGTTTTTCCCTGCAAGCTACCTTGCCGATCAATACGCTGCAATTCAACGCTCAACATTTCCACTTGACGAGCGGTATGTGCGAGTAATTGTGCAACTAAATCACCGAATTGTAAGGAGGTGATTACCGCCTCTAATTCTTGTTCGATTCGATTAGCAGTTACCATTTGTTTTTCCAATAATTCATTAATAGGATTACGCCCTTCAGAAGTAGCCATTCTTTCAATCGCTAGAACCATCTCATGATTAGATCCTGCTAATTCACTTATATATCTGAAGTTACATACCAAATTATTGACTGCGTCACTAACTAATCTTTCAGCTTGGTTTAAATCTCCTTTAATGCCCATAAGATACTCATTGACAGCGTTATTGCATATAACCCCATCCTTATCTTCCAGCACCAATTTATCTTCAGCTTTATTGTCAAGCTTGTCGCTAGTTGATCGCAGCTCAGTCATCATCTTTTCCTTGCCATTTGTTTTTTCAGAGCTATTGACGCAATCGTTCGAGACGTATAGCCTATTTTTTACCATGCGCGACACACAAACTTTACCACTGACTTTAGCAAATTCATTAGGTTAATAACATGAATATGAGGATCTTTTTCACATCAATTTTTTCTTTAATATAAAGTATTAGCGCCATAATATTTAACAACTTTAATTCCAAGATTACTCCAAGAATCCAGCAACCCTATGAAATAAGTGACATGAAATAGACAGTCATAAGAAAATCGAATATCTCGGTAAGGTTCTTCGCAAATTACTCAACTTCAATAAAATCCCTAGTCACCTATATTAGTTACATATCAATGCTCAAACTTAAAAATATATTTGACTACATGAAAAATCTAATTCAATTGGCAACTTCACCGATCCGATTAGTCCATCCAATGGCGTGCATTTCAATATCCGCCAATTCACTCAAACTCAGAAAACCAAGTTCAGCCAATATCAATTGAATCATAGCAACCTCTCCTCTCTCATTAGCCTCTATTAACTTCAATTCCTGCCCCAATCGTCCTTCCCGACTTAATAATGCTTGACTCATATCATCAGGAATTCCCAACTTGTCGACAATCTGCTGCATCTCAATACCAAGCAGCACATTGAGCAAAGATAATATTCCTACCATAAATGCTCTTTCTTGATGATTCTTATCATGAGGACGTTCCGCTGTTGCAATCAATTCCATTAATTTGCCCCGTGCAGCAGCAGTTTGCATTAATGCATTAGACATATTTTCATTAGACTGATCAGCTGTATAAAGCAACAGCTGCACCCACCTTTGCAACTGTTTTCGTCCCATTATCATAATCGCTTGTTTGATTGAGTTAATTTTTTGTGGCAATCCACTTGCCACAGAATTCACCATGCGCATCAAGTTATAACTGAGCCCAGGTTGATGCTTAAACTCCTTCTCTATTTCTTCAATGTCGCCATCACCCATTACTAACGTCAGTAATTTTAATAGCGACAATTTTCCTGGGTCAGCTCGTTTAACTGACAGCACCTCAGGTTTTGCAAAATAGAACCCCTGAAACATCTGAAATCCAAGTTGCATGCAATTGCTTTCTTGTTCGCGAGTTTCCACTTTTAGCGCTAAAAGCAATACTGGCCAACGATTCAATTCAGTTACCAGTTTAGAAAGCTTACTTTTCTCAAGCTCAAGTACATTTACCTTGACTACACTAACCAATGGTAACAATTGCTCGACTTTCTCATTCATTGCGACCACATTATCTAGTGCGAATTGATACCCTTTCTGTTTTAACTCGCTACATCGCCGCATAAAATCTGCCGTCACAGCTGCTGTCTCTTTTAATTCAAGCACAACATGTTTGCTAGGCAACAGACTAATAATGTCGCTCATAACTAATTCTGGATCCGCATTGATAAAACCCCGTTGCTTGCCTAATACATTCTGAATACCCAATTGACAGTATGCATTGATGATGACATTTGCGGATGCAGATAAGTCATTAGTAATACTGGCATTTTTATCAGATTCTTCTTGCCTGAAAAGTAATTCAAAGGCCACCAAATTTTGATTACGATCTAGAATAGGCTGCCGTCCAAGAAAAAAACCTTCCATTTACTCCCCCACATTAACCAAACGATATAAAGAAACATTCAAGCACATCGGTTCTATTGTTTGTTTCACTAGTTTTATTCACTACTGATAAACGTATTTCACAGGGATTAATATATTGAAGCATGATTTGTTCCTCATATACTTCCCAAGTATTCAGTTAGGTCAAGGCAGGAATTACCCGATTTTTTCCAGTTCGTTTTGCCTGATAAAGTGCTTTATCAGCACGGCTTATCACTGAATTTTGATGCTCTCCAAATGAACGCAGTGCAACGCCAGAACTAAAGGTTACTGGCATTGATTGATTATCGATTTGCAAAGAGAAATTCTTTTCCAAATTATTTTGGAACCGCTGAATGATAGTTAATGCATCTTCTAACTCAACTTCAGGCAATAAAATAACAAATTCCTCTCCGCCAAAACGTGCAACGATATCGGAAGGCCGTAATGTTTCCTTGGCAACAGTGACTAAGTTTATTAGTACACTATCCCCATATTGATGGCCAAAATAGTCATTAATTTTCTTAAAATTATCTATATCAATAAGAACCACCCCCAACGATTGTGCATTTCTGTCGGCACGCGCTGCCTCACGTTTAAAAATCTCATCAAGACCACGACGATTGAATGCGCCCGTCATTTGATCTGTCTGCACAAGCCCCCGCAGTTGTTCCAATTCATCTTTCAATAATTCAATCTTCCGCTCCGCCCGTTTTACCTGCTCCTGCGCAGCAAAAAC
The DNA here is from genome assembly GCF_902826915.1 of uncultured Nitrosomonas sp. GTDB lineage: Bacteria > Pseudomonadota > Gammaproteobacteria > Burkholderiales > Nitrosomonadaceae > Nitrosomonas. The sequence continues at coordinate 455 of NZ_CADEGP010000118.1, read as the reverse complement.
CTCATCACTAAATTTCAACCCCCGAGTCTCAGATAACACGATATCCAGAATTCGAATGATCTCATCAGCATTACGTGTTTTACGGATTTGCTCAGCGTAGAGTTCTACTTGCTTATAGTAATCTTCAGAATCAATCATAGGTTTATGCTCACTTCTAATAGCATTAGTCGATTTAACCAATCTCAGCATTCTTTTTTGTTTATGATTAATAGCCTCTTGCATTGCTATCCTCCTCAATTGACAACATTAGGTGCAGACTAAGCCAGCAGGGGATAATTCGTTGGATTGCGAAGGAGAACCCCATCCTGGTATGGACTGCCATGTCTGCAAAGTTAACAGAACTCATCCAGAACGGATTCAAAGAATAAAAAGGGAAATCGGTACTATTTAGCTTTTGTGCTAATTAGTCGGCCCTGAAAAACCGCATCAATCGCTATCTTAGATCAGCCGCTTCA
>NZ_CADEGP010000117.1 GCF_902826915.1 uncultured Nitrosomonas sp. | reverse complement strand
CTAAGATCACTTGGAAGAACAAGACAATTTCAACAGTTAATTACTACATAGCCATTCAGAACATTATTACATCATCATCCGCACCTGAAAACGACTCTAACCGTGCAAAGTTCTTTCGGAATATAAGCTTATACTTGTTTATCCCGATGAAGCTGGCGCATCTGAAACGATCTCTATTGCAGCTCCAGTCGGAAGCACCTTGCTCGGATTGTCTGTGGGCCAATCTATCACGTGGCAAGTCCCTAGAGGGCAAGAGTTGAGTTTACGAGTGCTTGAGGTCATTCGACAACCAGAAGCAATGGAGGAGTATCACCGTTGAGATTGGCATTTTGGATAGATCCGCTGATACAGATGGGAAAGTGCAGTTTATGCATAATAAATATGCATTTTGAGCCTGTTTTTAATACCGCAGCGGCAATGCAATATAGCTTATCAATGGGTTGTTAAAATGAAGTCAATATGTATTCCAGCCCAGTTTGTGATAATCCCACAAGATTGATGTTTTCCCCATTGAGAGCAGTATCTGCAGCCATGATTCCAATTGAAGTGACGCTATGAGCGCCTGAATCCAGCAAACCTACGTAGTAGGCTTCATCTGCTGCAGAGGGTGCAAAGCCTACCACATTCTTATATAGTAGATTTACAACAGCCGTATGATTTATTGCGTTGTCGCCAAGCGCGGCATTGATTGCAAATTGCATTAGCGCTTCGTAACTCATGCCGTTATCGAGCAAATTCAAGCCAATGCCGGAGTAAGTCTCGTTGGACAGCGATTCTTGGCCGAAAACAGCGCCCAATGTTTTGGCGGTGATGCCTGCTTTATCATCAAGATCAAGCGCTAATGAAATATTAGCGTATTGAATACGTTCAATTTGATTGAGTGTGTCTATGCCGTCCGGTCCATTGTTTTTGTGGGTAATCGTCCAGCTTCCATTAACATTATGATTAATGTCGTAATCAGCAAAGTGGCCACGGTAAATGACTGTGTCAGTATTCTCATTTCCGATTAACATATCATTACCTGCAAATCCTGTCAGCACATCTTTTCCTGTGCCTCCCGCAATCAATTCGGCTTTGTTATGATCGGCTGTGAAAGGGGTCTGAAAGCCTTCAAAAAAATTCATGAAAGTATTAGCAGTAGTTCCATTTCCATCAGCTTTGCTAAAGACTGCTCCCGACAACAAATAACCTTTTAATCCAGCCGTATCGGATGACGTACTTCCAGCGCCAATGAGATGTGTCGCGGCCAGCATTCCGGAGATCGTTATTGGATTGTCATTAAGGATTTGTCCTTCGTATTTATCAAGTTCCAGAAATTTTATTCTTCCCCATAAAATATCGTGCCAGTCGCGAATGATTATTTCTTGTATGGCGTCATTATTGAAGTAATCCTGTTTACTATTGATTCCATTTTTTCCTGACCAGTTGCCACTCCAATCATTTCTGAATAAATTGCTATCACTGTTATCAATACCATAGTACCCGAGGTCAAAAAGAGCCGCTTCTCCAAATTGATACTTGCCGATAAAACCAAACGGATTCTCAGTGCCATAATTCTGGGCGCCACCGGAAACACTGGATGATTCTTTAAAACCTAATGCATCAAAATAATCTTGATATGTTTTAGCCATGATTATTTCTCATAAAGTAAAGTGGTCCTTGCATAACACAAACAGCTAATCAGCCTCTGAGTACCGGCAATGGTTCTTCTTTGGGCACGAAGTTAAGCGCAATGCCGTTATTACACCAGCGTTCTCCGCGAGGAGGTGGACCATCTTTAAACACATGACCTTGATGGCCTCCACAGCGAACGCAATGGTATTCTGTGCGTGGCCAGATCATTTTGAAATCGATTTTAGTGGCAATATGCCCGGCAATTGGTTGGGTAAAACTGGGCCAACCAGTCCAGCTCTCATATTTATGTGTGCTTTCAAACAATGGCAGATAACAGGCAGCGCAAATAAAGATACCTTCCCGATCCTCATAAACCAGATTGCTGGATTCCGGGCGCTCAGTGGCTTCTTCAAACAGGATTTCATAGGCCCTGGGCGAAACCAATTCGCGCCATTCCTTATGGGGCTTGTTGATGGGCGAAACAGGGCTGACTGCTTCGCCAACTACGGATGTACGTGAACATGCCGGAATCAGCGGAAGCACGGCTGCAGCGGCGAGCGCTTGTAACAAAAAAGTGCGTCGTTTCATAAAATCTTCTCCAATTCAACCAAGGCAATCGTGTGTTTGCTTTGTGCTTATGCGTTCCTCATCAGCCTGAACCTTGTTAAACAAATGAAATCCACCATATACCCTGCAAATATAAATTGCTCGTTACGGTAACGAATCCTAAGTTTTAATTATAATGGTATCAAAGGCGCTTTAGCGTCAATCATTAGATCAACCAACTTTCGATATGACCCAACAATGTTTTGACAAAGCAAAAACACTGATTGATGCGGCTAATGGCGAAGACCCGAACCAGGAAATCAATGAGGGTAAAAATTGGCCGAAAGAGCTGCTGTATTCGCACCGCATGTCTGACATGCTCGAACGCTATGCACCCGAAGCTGATGATGTCATGAAGCTGGCAGTGAGGGCGCAGCACATCCAGCGCTGGAAATCGCCACGTAGCGATTATCCGATGAATCGCAGGGGCTATCATCAATGGCGTACTGGATTGACCAAATTTCATGCTGACACCGTGGCTGATTTGCTCGCAAAGGCTGGGTATGAAAACATACTCATCGCACGGGTAGCTCAAGCCGTCGGCAAAAAAACACTGAAGACCAATCCGGATACTCAGTTATTGGAAGATGTCGCCGGATTGGTTTTTTTCGAACACTATTTGCTCGAATTTGCAAGCAAACATCCTGAATACGATGATGAGAAGTGGATTAATATCATGGATAAAATATGGAGAAAGATGTCCGTTCAAGCCCATCAATTCGTGCTTGATGGACACATCAAGTTGTCGGAATTTTTCGCTACGCTGATCAGGAAGGCTGTAATATAATCTATTGCGACAAGCCAGTTGTATTACTATTACTAATCGCTGGTTGATATAATTTTTCGTTATTCCTTTTAATCAGTAAAGATACTATGCTCACCAATTCAAAATTTTCATCTCATAAATTAATGCTCATGATTTTGATTGGGGTCATATTTTCCTTCCTTACATTTGGCATGCTGTATGGCGTGAGTTCGCAAGGTGATGCAGCAGAAACTTATCCAAAAGGTTTTCGTGGTGGTGCCTGTACCATAGAAACTGAAAACCTAATCATTGGTTATTCAGGATATTACCTCCCGGCAGGCTATGAATTGCCTGAAAATTCTATGCGGTCACCTCATGTTCCTGTTCAATGCGGCAAAGTACCCGAACCGGCAGCAGTAAATATCTCGATTGACTTGCTGTATCCAGAATCAGCGCGGAATTTTCTGTTAACGCAACGCTTAGTTAAAGTAGAAGCCATTGATAATACTGATAAAGAATACGAAATACTATCTATAGCCGCGCAATCGCACCCATCAGGTGTCATCACCCAAGCCTTAAAACTGAATGAACCCGGACAGTATATTTTGTATTTGGAAGGAAAGAATGCTGAAAATGCAAATATTCAAGTGAAAGTCCCATTAAAAGTTGGGCTTGATTGGAAAGATCAATTTAAAAAACTTTTTTCAACATTCCTCAGAAAAGATTAATGGCCAGAAGAAATGACTCAGTATCACTACTGAGCAAAAACAATTTTAATCCAGATAAGAAAAAACCTTGTTGCCTCTAAAAGATAGGGCAATACCTGCCGTAATGACCATTATAATAATTGGGAGAGATTTTATGGACGTAACCGGCATCGCAAGTGTTGCAACAGAAATGGCAAACTTCAATACCCAACAAGCGGTTGGCATGGCCGTCCTTAAAAAGGCCATGGACATTAACGCTGCAGGTGCTCTCGCTTTAATTGAGGCCATTCCTGACAATACTCAAATCGCTTCAAATCTACCCGCAAATCTTGGGCGGAATATTAATACGACAGCCTAGTTTCACATTCATTGGGCTACAAAAACGTTACTTGTGTAACGCTACACATTAACAATTTGCAAATAATTCAACTAGTGATTCCCGTGGCCTTGCTACAGGGATATTTATTATCTCGTGCACGCGGTTGCTTTTTCCGATCATCGGTTCCAAGTATTTAGTCGGTCCTGAAATATGCATAATCATTTGATATTATGCATGAATACGCTGTTTATTAGTGATCATAACAACCGAAAATGTTAAAATAGCATCATATTTCT
>NZ_CADEGP010000116.1 GCF_902826915.1 uncultured Nitrosomonas sp. | reverse complement strand
ATAAAATTAACTTTGTCTCCATTCTGGAGATCTAATAAAGTGCGGATCTCAATTGGAATAGTAATCTGGCCTTTGCTGGTAATTTTCGCTGTCGACATAATTAATTTTTTCTTTCACTAAGAGATAGCTTTCATTATATTCCTTACATATCGGTAAGGCAACATGATGTTAAGATTTCCTCGTTATGCGCCAAGCACATAATGTCATGTTCTAAACTGTCCAGAACCATTTTGGCGGGAAGTGACAATAGAAGGTTGTTCTGCCGATACCAAGGGTTTTAATGATGTCGGAGATAAAAGGGTAATTTTCAGTATCTTTGAGCATGGCTTGTACTGTGCGCATTTTATCATCCTTCATTCAGACGAATTTGGTCAGCTTCCGCCCAGTCAGATTGTTCCCAGGCTAGCCGACTGCGGACAATACATTGCTTCCGAATCAACTTTCTATCGCGTACTGAGAGCGGAAAATCAGCTCAAGCAGCGCAGAGCGGAACGACCAGTAAAACAGCGTCACAAGCCGCGTGCGCTATCGGCAACGGCACCCAATCAGTTGGTCAGTTGGGATATTACTTACCTGCCCACACTGGTATTGGGAGTCTATTTTACCTGTATTTGTTCATCGATATTTTTAGCCGCAAAATCATTGGCTGGCAAGTTTATGATACAGAAAGCAGTGAACTGGCCAGCGACGTCATGCGCGATATTTGCATGCGAGAAAAAATCGCGCCGGACCAGGTGGTACTGCATTCGGACAACGGCAGCCCGATGAAAGGCGCAACGTTGTTGGCTACCCTGCAAGCATTGGGTGTGACACCATCATTCAGCCGCCCGGCGGTCAGTAACGATAATCCATATTTAGAGTCGCTATTCAAGACGATGAAATACCGGCCAGCTTATCCTAGCCAAGCGTTTGAAAGCCTCCTTGCCGCCAGGCGGTGGGTAGGCATGTTTATCCAATGGTACAACCATGAACATCGTCACAGTGCCATCCGCTTTGTAACCCCGGCAGAACGCCATGCCAACCTGGATACCGAGTTGCTGCAGAAGCGTGCCAATGTGTATGAAGAAGCGAAGAAGAGGCATCCGGAACGCTGGAGCGGCGTTACTCGGAACTGGCAGCCAGTTCGTGTCGTTCATTTAAACCCGGATCAACGCGTTCCCAAAAAAACCGATCAAAAGGAGGTTAATTCAGAACTCAAAAAGACAGCATAAATTCATACGTTCAGGCGACAACTAGCTTGACAACGACCGTGCCAGGCGTGAGAGTTTCCAGATTACCAGCGTATCACCTTCACGCATATATTTAAGAGCATCTTCTAACTGCAAACGTTTTGTACTTGCCCTGATATTTTTTCGGTAAATATCTTTTTACATCCTGCTTCATTTAGTGCCTCAATCTGTAATTGTGGATTTTGATCCAGAGTGGAAACCCGCGCATATCCGATCAACATATTTTCTGTTCCCAAAACGATCGTTTAGAGAATAACCAAAAGGGTGTTTCGGTATTTGTTCTGAGGATTTCTCACAAAATATATAATTCTTGACATATGTACATACATATTGTACATATAGAAAATGCGCTATGAATGGAGCCCTGATAAAGACATAACAAATCTAAAGAAGCACGGTATTAGCTTTAATGAAGCTTGCCAAATTTTCGAGAACGATGTTTTTACATGGATTGATAAGCGTAAAGATTACAACGAGACGCGAATAATAAGCATTGGTTCGCTTGATGGGGAAATCATCATTGTTGTTGTTCACACAGATAGAAATGGTATAACGCGCATTATTTCAGCGAGGCCAGCCAAGAAGAAAGAAAGGAGGTTGTACAATGAGCATATCAAAAAAACGTCTTAAGGAAATTAAAGCTATTAAGGATGAAGATATAGATTGCAGTGACATTCCTGAACTTGATGAGACCTTCTGGAAAAATGCTGTACTTGTTCACCCGGAGAAGAAAGAGCGCTTAACAGTACGCTTTGATGCGGATATGGTCGAATGGTTTAAAAATCAGGGTAGAGGCTACCAAACCAGGATGAATACTGTTTTGAGAAGCTTTTATGAAACTCATAAAAAAGAACTGTAAATTAATTGGTGTTGTTGAATAATTTGTATTAGCTCCGATACGATCTAGCCTTATTCGTTATATTTCTGGCCGTCGCTTGATGTCTGGGCCACATTCAACTTGCAATTCCCCGTGGCAAGACCACGGGGAATTGCAAGTTTAAAATGGATTTCGTTGCTGTGCCCCATGTTTTACGTGGAGGATCTGAACGGTTCTATCCTGTATACGGTATAACACGCGATAATTACCTATTATTAAGTGTCTAATTTCATATTCATAGTAACGATCTTCAAAAGCCATAGGGCAGCGCGCAGGAAAATCTTTTAGGGTCTGTATTTTGTCATAGATAGCAAAATACCAACTTGTTGCATTGTTCTGGGAATCCTTGGCAATATAGAGATAAATGTCTTCTATTTCTTTTGCGGCTTCTGGTGCAATGTCAATCTTGTACTGTGTCACGCTTTAAGCCATGTTTTTTCTCAAATTCTTTAAAAAACTCATTAGCAGGAATACTTTTACCTTCATCATGAGATTTGGCTGCTTGTGCTGTTTTCTCTAGCGTTTCTAATAAATCTATCATTTCTTCGTAGGCTCTTGCATCTTGAATGACTAACTCCGCTTTGCCGTTCACAGTCAGTATTTCAGGTTTTCCAGTTTCTTTTAAGCGTTTGATATGCTCCGCAGGTTTGCGGCTAAAATCTGAAACGGGGTTTATAGCATTCATTCTAAACATGATAAGGCCTCAACAAATTATTTACGGATTATAATCAGTTTATAGAATGCTATCTAGCTTGACAAGCTTAACGGGGAAAATTTAGAAAGCTTGCTTTCGAGTAGTTGGTTGGAGGAAGCGCATCATATTAAGGCATTGACTTTTAAATATTGATTTAAAGACCCCTATTTTACATTTTCAAATAGATAGTCAAAACAATTCCGGCAGCAATTAAAGTAATAAATGAAGCGATAATATTCAATATTGCGGTTTGTCTTGAAGTTGTCATTGTTTTGCAGGCTTCATTAAATTCAGCATGCAAATCAGCTTTCCAACGCTCAATAATAATATTGGATTGTTCTTCCATTACGCGTGAGATTTCTGTTTTGCTGGTTTGTATGGTTGAATTAAGAACTCGATCCGAATGATTTTTAGCTGCCATGGACAATTCAGAAACAGTCACTTCAAGCTGACTTCTAAAATTATCCAACAATTCCTGCTGAGCAGCCTTGCTATCCGAAATGAGGCGCTCATTCATGGTATGCAGTATCATGATGGGATCATCTTTGGATACGGCAACACCATGAACGGATGCGATTTGCTGAATTACTTTATCAATCTTTTCATCGGTCGTACTCATGCCAATACGGCTTGTGCACCTTCTAATTGCTCAAACAGATCGCTTTGTATTATTGTTAGCCGTTGGCGATTCATGATGGTTAATTCCGGTTTTTTGATCGCATCGGCAAAGGTCAACTTCGCTTGGAGCATTTCACTTAAATCACGACCAAAAGTTTCCGGCTTGTATTCTGGTATTTTGATAATGGCTGATACGCGGTTTTTGTTATCCAGATAAACACTCAAAGATTCAAAGCTTTTGCCTTCGAGCTCAATCTTTCCCCAAAAAGGATTAAGCCAGACAACAAATGAAACATCATCAGGAAACTGTTTTACCATCTTCTTAAATCCATTTAAGGTATCTGTCAGTGCCTGACCACCGGTAATAACGGTATGGACGATCAGCTCAATACCACTGTTTTTAAGCAGGGCAGGTATCTGATTGCTGATTAAGTAATGTGCCAAAGCCACAAAGGTACTGGCGCCATTATCAATCACCACATCGGTTTTACTTTTGGAGATGGATTCAATCAAATCATCAAATTTACGTGGATCAATTTCGTCACCTTCCATTAAATCCAATCGCTGAACATTTAATTTCTTAAATCCATGAAAAGTAGCATTCACCGGGTCAGTATCAATGCAAAGAACATTTTTCTTCTTGGCGTAATAATGCTGTGCCAGTATGGATGCGATGAAAGATTTACCAACCCCTCCCTTACCTTGCAAGATCATGTGTACTTTAGCCATTAGAATAATTCCTTCATAAAATTGTTGCGTTTAAATTGAAGCTTGCTACATCACGTTGTGAATCTTGATTCTTAATACGGGAATGAGCGCAATGATCTTGGCAGCTATTAAATAAAATCCTTAGGATCATAATCAGTACTCCACTCGAAACCTTTCGGGTTTCCATAATCCGGGGATTTTGGTGAGTCAGTTATTTTTATCCGATCTTGTGTCGATTCTGATTCAGGCTGGAGTTGCGCCGTCGATTCAGAATCAGGCAATGGCGCGGATTCTTTTTTAGCGATAATAGTTTTTGATTGTAGGGATGAATTAGTTTTATATTTATTTACTAAATTCAAGAAAGTTTGATAGCTAAATGTAATTTTTCCTTCTTCGTATAATACTTCCCAAATATATTTAACTGACCATCCATCATCGATGGCTTCATTTATTTCGTCGCGCAGAAGGAGAAACATTGCAAGATTGAATCTTGCATTGCTTTTGTTTTTCTTGACTGCATTCTCGGCCATCCGTTGAGATAACTTTTTTTCCATATCCGCTAATAGCCGCCGTACTAAAACGACAATGTCGTATTCATAATTCCATTCAAAAACTTTTTGGTTTGCATGATTTGAGAATTCAATTGTTTCATGAGCAAATCATACAACCAATTATTCAATAATCTATCCAATTATTAGCCAATAATGCAGTAGATATCCACTGTATAACAGGTATATAAGAATTAAACAAATATTAAATCAAGAAATGTCAGCTCGAATTAGATAACTACAAACTTAAATAATAATGCATAATTTAGTATATAGAGATAGAATACAGGGCAGGATATGTGATGTTAGCTAACAAGTAAACTTGTCATCCAACATCACAAG
>NZ_CADEGP010000115.1 GCF_902826915.1 uncultured Nitrosomonas sp. | reverse complement strand
CTAAGATCACTTGGAAGAACAAGACAATTTCAACAGTTAATTACTACATAGCCAATAAAAACACCCGGAAAATTTCAACCCTATATTTGCCGTGCATTGCCGTGCATATTCTTTCTACTGATCGTACGGCCCAATTGGATTTAATTAAACCTCTCAAATGGCAACTGCTAGTACAAGAAAAATCATCATTGTTTTGATACTGGTTACAATTACCGCCGCCTATTGGTATGGCGGAGATACAGAAGAATCTTTAGCGAACAAATATAAGACTCGGGCTGTTGAACGCGGCGATATCATGCAAACCATCTCCGCCAATGGCACGCTTACTCCCGTTGTGCTGGTCAATGTAGGCACACAGGTTTCCGGGACGGTGGCTAAGTTACATGCGGATTTTAATGACCAAGTAAAAATTGGGCAGATACTGGCCGAACTTGATCCCGCCCTATTACGCGCGCAATTGCAGCAATCCAAAGCGAATTTCCTCAATGCGCAAGTCGCGCTGAAAATTATTGAAAACAAATTAAAGCGCCATCGGCTATTGCAAGAAAAGGATTTTATTTCTAACGAGGCATTAGAAATCATTGAACAGGAAGCTGAAGCCGCGCGTGCGCAACTGGCCATTAACAAAGCTCAGGTGGAACGCGACCAAGCCAATCTCAACTACAGCGTGATTCGCTCACCGATTTCCGGCGTCGTCATCGCACGCGATGTCGACATTGGCCAAACTGTAGCTGCCAATTTTCAAACGCCGATTTTATTCCAAATCGCCAAAGACCTGCGGCAAATGCAAATTAACATCAGTGTTGCCGAAGCCGATATCGGACAGTTGCATATCGGTCAATTGATTAATTTCACTGTAGATGCCTTTCAGCAACGGAAATTTTCCGGTACGGTCAAACAAGTTCGGCTCAATCCGACCATTCAGGAAAACGTCGTTACTTATAACGTCGTGGCCATGGTTGATAATGATGATGGCGCATTATTGCCCGGCATGACCGCCAATATCCATTTTGTCGTAATGCATAAAAACGACGTGCTGCGCGTCCCCAATGCAGCTTTAAGGTTCCAACCCAAGGACATGGAGTCCAGTGAAAGCGGCAAAGCGTCTAAATCCTCGCAACAACCGACGGTATATCGACTCATGGGAAACCGCCCCGCTCCGGTTACCGTCACCACTGGAATTACCGATGGCAATTTCACTGAAATTAGCAGCGACGCAATCAAAGCCGGTGACAAAGTGATCCTCAATGAAGTCATCGATAAAAAAGAATCTGAGAGCAAGTTCAAATTAAGAGTCTTTTGATGTCTTCGATTCAGACCACGCATTCCACCCAATCACTTATTCAATTAGAACAGCTTTGCAAAAGCTACAGTTTGCAGGATGTACATGGCCAAACTATCACAACCCAGGTTTTATACCATATCAATTTGGCCATTCATCAGGGTGAATTTGTCGCCATCATGGGACATTCGGGATCGGGAAAATCTACCTTAATGAATATACTCGGCTGTCTGGATACCCCGACCAGCGGGTCGTACTGGTTATCCGGCAAGAACGTGGCGGCACTTTCCAGTAATGAATTGGCACAAATCCGTAATCGAAACATCGGGTTTGTATTTCAGGGATTCAATTTGCTCAAGCGCATGACAGCGCTCGATAATGTGGCAACACCGTTGCTTTACGCCGGTATCAGCCGCTCCAGAAGTCGCAAGCAAGCATTGGAATTTCTGCGACATACCGGCCTAGAAGATTTTGCCATGCATCAACCCAACCAGCTTTCCGGGGGACAGCAACAACGGGTCGCAATCAGTCGCGCTTTAATCAATCATCCCTCACTGATTTTGGCTGACGAGCCGACCGGTAATCTGGATTCACAAACCAGCAATGATATTATGCAGCTATTTGAGAAACTTAACCGAGACCAAGGAATCACCATCGTGTTGGTCACGCACGAAGATGATATTGCGGCCTACGCGAAACGTTTAATCCATTTAAAGGATGGACACGTCACTATTGATAAAAACAATACCGGAGTGACGGCCTTGCATGAGACCTTTTGATTTATGAATCTATCGGCGATTTTTGGTGAAGCATTGCGCGCCTTACGTCAGAACCGCCTGCGTACAGGATTAACCATGCTGGGCATGATCATCGGCGTTGCCGCCGTCGTGCTAATGCTATCGATTGGTCAGGGCGCGCGCACCAAAATCAACGAAACCATCGCCGCGATGGGTAGCAATTTGTTGCTCGTAGTGCCTGGCGCCACGTCTTCCGGCGGTTTCAGTTTTGGCAGCGGCAGCGTCAGAACTTTGACCATTAACGATGCGAATGCCATTGCGGAACTCTCATCAGTCCGGTCAACTGCGCCGGTGACGAGTGGAACGGTGCAACTCAACTACACCACCAAAAATTGGAACACCCTCATTACCGGCACCACACCGGAGTATTTTGATGTCGGTAACTGGGCCATGGAATCCGGGACAGCCTTTACCGAATCCGAGGTGCGATCGGCTGCGCGGGTCGTTGTTTTGGGATCGATCACGGCGAAAAGTCTCTTCGGCGATGAAGAGCCGGTGGGAAAAACCGTACGCATCACCAACCGTCCGTTTCTGGTTGTCGGGGTGTTAATGGCCAAAGGTCAAAGCCTGACCGGCCGGGATCAGGACGATAATGTTTTCGTACCGATCTCCACCAGTGAACGGCAAATCACCGGCAATCAGTTTCCCGGTTCTATTCGCTACATGCTGGTACAAGGCGCATCAGCAGAAGAAATGGATCTTGCCGAAATTGAAATTACGCAATTATTGCGTCAGCGCCACCGCATCCCAAACGGCAAAGATAATGACTTCACTGTCCGCAATCTAACCGCCATCGCCGACGTTGCAACCGATGCCGCCAAGGTCATGTCAATTGTACTCGGCGCAATCGCATCGGTTTCTTTATTGGTCGGCGGAATCGGCATCATGAACATCATGCTGGTATCCGTGACCGAGCGCACCCGTGAGATCGGCATTCGCATGGCGATTGGCGCCAATCAACGCGCTATCCTTACGCAATTTTTATTGGAAGCGATGATGATTTGCATCATGGGCGGTTTAATTGGCCTGCTGATAGGTATTGGCGGCGCCTGGCTGGTCAGTCAGGTTGCCGATATGTTAATTGTAATTACCTTGGGAATGATCGGCCTGGCATTCTTATTTTCTTCCGCGGTCGGCATTTTCTTTGGTTTTTATCCTGCACAAAAAGCCGCCTCACTTAAACCCGTCGATGCGCTTCGATACGAATAAATTTCTGATATAACAATGCTTATCGGCATGATGAGTATGTCGTTGCCTTCATCCAATTCAATTTATTATGCGTTTTCCAAAGGATAAATGCTTGCAACATGCTATAGTCATGGTGTGACAAATTCACAAAGTGGTAATTATTAATTTATTGAAGAGAACGTTATAAAATGAAACTTTTAAAATTTCTTGTGGCAACATTTTTTGCATTGATATTAGTAGCTTGCGGTAAACCTTCGGCTCCAGAAAGTGCTAAAGAAGAAGGTTACGGCACGACACATGAAGGCAAACCGGCTGAAGGCCGCAATGAGCTTCCAGCTGACTAAGTTAGTCACGCTAAAAGCATTAATGACATTGTTTTCAATGTCATTTAATTGACTTAAAAACTGTAGGATCAATTTATTGCTCCTACAGACTTTAAAATAAGCAAATCAAAACTTCCGTAAAAAAACCACTATTAGCAAGCCGTTGAAAAACGTTTTCGAAGCAGCTGATGCAAGGCAGAAACAGGTGAAAAGCGCAGTTTATGCCTAATAAATGAGCATTTTGAAGCTGTTTTTAACACCGCAACCAATGCCGCTCCGCCTACCACGAGGGCAGTACTAAGGTACTGGTGTCTGTCACTTGAACGAAGACTGGCACATTTGTGCCCAGCAAATACGATGTCGGCACAAGACCGCCAGGCAACGACTCCTCGAAACCCACGGCCGTGTTGGCGATTACGTAGCTGGGAACAAAAAACGCGATTGCGGCACAAATTGTTGCACATGACTTCGATTTCATTTATTTCTCCTGAATTTGCTCTAAAAATCTGATGGCATTAGCTGTCGATGCTATCACAAACAAAACCTTATCCGCACATAATGACAGTCAACTAATCGAGATAAGATACAATAACCATATGTTTATTATATGAGTTTATCTTACAGAATTAGTGCTAGCATAGGACACCCTGCGAGAATTAACTGGGCAGAACTGTTTCACATGTACAGCCATCTCGCAATACACTAACTAGTAATTATCCGGAAAGACAAGGGAACAAATAATGACGCACAAGGATATAGAGATTCTCGAGAAAACAGTTTGTTATCAAGGATTTTTTCGCATAGACCGCTACCGTCTTCGGCACCGCCTGTTTAATGGCGGATGGAGTTCCCCGATCACGCGCGAATTATTCGAACGCGGTCATGCGGCCGCGGTCCTGCCTTATGACCCGCTCAGAAACGAAGTAGTCCTGATCGAACAATTCCGCATTGGCGCCATGAATACGCCGGACGGTCCGTGGTTATTGGAGATTGTCGCCGGCATTATCGAACCCGATGAAATAACTGAAGATGTGGTCAAGCGTGAAAGTGTGGAAGAAGCCAATTGCAACATTTCTGACTTGATTCCATTGTATGATTATCTGGCCAGCCCAGGAGGCATGACAGAACGGATTGCGTTATTCTGTGGCAGGACGGATACAACGCAGGTGGGCGGTATACATGGTGCAGCAGATGAAGGAGAAGATATCAAAGTTCATGTCGTCTCCCTGGAAACAGCACTGCAGTTTTTAGTATCTGGAAAAATTAACTCAGCCAGCGCCATCATCGCACTACAATGGCTAGCATTAAATCGCGGTCTTGTACGGGAAAAATGGTTGAAATAATAGATTTAACAAGTCTAATGCTGAGAACAAGAAATATGCACAACTCAGATTTAATATACAGCATTACTTGATGAATAATCCTTTGCGTTGTATATAGATAATATCTTTGGCTCTAGACTAGCAGAGTTAATGATATCTGATGATTTGCCATAGTGCACTAGC
>NZ_CADEGP010000114.1 GCF_902826915.1 uncultured Nitrosomonas sp. | reverse complement strand
CAGGCTACACCGCTTTCTCCTCACTTGTCATACACCAGAAATAATCATAGCTCACAGGATGGCCACCATAGGTCATGAATCGTGTGATTAGAAAAGTTATCAAGAAACGTAAGTTACTTCCAACTTGATGCTGGAAGTAACTTAAAGTGATTTACTTGAGAGAGGAATAAAAACGAATTACTACGAAAATATCTTGTTCGAGGGGTATCAGAGAGCAAAGACAATCATGTCGGCAGTAATCGAGTTGAAATTGACCCCAACCATTTCAATATATGCGGCACCACCAACGAACTCAGCCGTGAAACCGATGTCGCCGTTGTCCTCGATGTTTGTGATATGTGAAACCAATTCTGAAACTTGAGTGACTCCAAGCTTAGAAGAATCAAAAAACAAGCGGTCCTCGCCAATTGTGAAGTCGGCAATCTGAAAATTTCCGACGCCATAAAAACCAAAGGTATCATTACCCGCTCCGCCATTGAGACGATCAAAATCCCCTGCTCCAGGTTGAATGAAGCTAACGGGTACAGTACCGCCTGCAAGGAGCAGATCGTCACCATTGCCCCCAAATAATCTTTCAGTGCCTTCTTGTCCATCCAGAGTGTCGTCGCCGTCGCCGCCGTTCAAAATTCCATTGCCGACGCCGCCTGTGATGGTATCGTTGCCTGCACCACCGTCGATTTCATCATGACCAGGGCCACCGGTGAGAATATTATCCAGTTCATCACCGATAATGAGTAAATCGTTCTCGTCGAATCCGGCTGATCCGAGACCGTCGAATCCAATGCCATCAATAAATTTAATAACTCCCGAACTAGTACTCGGACGAGGTTCTGTAATGACTGCCATAATGTGGCCTCCTAATTTTGTATTGAATCGATATAATTATTTAACACCTCATTAATTAGATAATAATGAGAATGATTCCTATTATAATAAATAATGGTTAAAATGCAATCATTGATATGGATCGTTATTGAAATAGGTTGGATGAAGTGACTATTGCAATTATCAGAAACAACACACTGATCAGCATCTTATGACTCCAGAACTTGAAGGATCACTGCACCGAGCGAAGGATCTAATCGCAGCCGGTAAATTCAATGATGCGGACGAGTTGTTGGGGCCGCTTAAAAGCGAAAATCCTTTGTCGCAGGATATTGCACGTTTATGGTGTTCTTTGGCGATGCGCACCGACCGCGTGGCTGAAGTGCCTGTTTATGCAACAACAATTTATGAGCATGTACAAGGAGATTTTTATAAAGCGCATTGGGCGCATGTGCTGGGTACCGCAAGTTTTATTTTGCTGGATCTGCCAGTGTCGCAAGCACATTTTACAACCGCTTTGAATCATTTAATGGCACTGGCTAAATCTGGAAAAATCCCGCCGCAAAAGGAAAAAGATAAACAGCTACGAACCGAGGTAAATGTTTTTGCTTCGGGGGAAGCGGAAAAATTGTTGTGGGTTACTTGTGCGCAATTAGCTCAATTGAATATTCCGGCATTTCCGTTTGCCGGCACTCTGCTGGGGTTGGTGCGTAACGGCTGTTTATTGGATTTTGATAAAGACATTGATATCGCGGTACGAATGGAATCCTGGAATGCCTGTTGCGCTGCACTAGAGCAAGCAGGATGGACAAAAGTGCCAATGCGCATTGAATATGCCAATTATCGTGATTATGTGCATCCGGAATTGGGAATTACGTTGGATGTTTGCGGTTTGCAAGATAGGGGGAAGCAAATTGTGGGCGGTTTTGCCTTGCCTGGCTATCCGGATGATTATCAACGCGTATCGGTTTTTCCAAAATTTGACTTGATTCAGAGAGATACTGAGTATGGGACTGTTTGGTTTCCACGTCAGCCGGAAAAGATTCTGCGGGCATTTTATGGCGATTGGCGCACACCCAATCCCAACTGGGATACAGTGGTGTCTGCGCTCAATCTGGGAAATTTTACTTTGCTGGTACGCTGCTATGCATATCACCGGCTGATACAACATTGGTTACTGGGAAACTTGGCCAAAGCATGGTGCTATGCGCACCAGATTGCGTTAAAAGATCCCGATGACGTGTTTGTATTGCGTAGCCGCCAATGGTTGGAGCGTGCCATGGTGCGTTTAAACCGCGAGATGCCGGTGTGGCCGAAGAATCAAGTACAGAAACGCATCTATACGCGCATGGTAGCTGATTTATTTCACGAGGGGCATATCAACTTTTTGCGGGCGGCACGTGCATTGGGCACGCATTTAACGGTCTGTGTGGTGTCTGACGAGCGCGTACTAGAAAACAAAGGAAAATTACCGGTTATGAAGCAGGCGGAACGGGCCGTGGTTGTGGCTGCCTGTAAATATGTCGATGCCGTTATGACGGAAACGCCGCCGGGGGTTACACCGGAATATATGCTGCGGAACGGTTTCGATATTTATACGTTCGCTTGCGCATCAGAACGGGAGCGTCAGGAGAAATACAAGTTATGTCACATGTTGTCGGCTGAAATGATACAGGAGCTGTCATATACCCCTGGGATTTCCACTTCTGATTTAGTCCTGCGCATTCAGGAAGGCGCAGGGAGAAAACATACAGATGAAAAGAGCTGACCGCACACATCAGATTTGAAGCATATAGAAAGTAGAAGCTGAAATACCGCTGTATTATGTCCCTTATAATTGAAGGGCAATATCATATCATGGCATTTTCAGAAATGAGGTTATTAGAAGATGACCAGATTTGATATTAAGGATATTGAGCGTCGTAGATTTTTGCAATACAGCTTTATGGGTTTGGGGGCATTTTTTGGTGGTATTTTACTACCAAAATCTGCCAGAGCTGCAGCTTCCTCGTTGTTATCCTTGGGTAATTTGGAGCCGGCAGATGCTAATGGCATATGCTTGCCACCGGGTTTTACCTCTCGCATTGTGGCGTACTCAGGGCAGAAGCTTTTTGGCTATATTTGGCACGCCGCTCCCGATGGTGGTGCTGTTTTTCGTGTTAAGAATGGTGACTGGATATACGTTTCCAACAGTGAGATTGACGATGGAGGCGGTGGTGTGGGCGCATTACGCTTCAATCCTCAGGGAGATATTATTGATGCGTATTCCATTTTGAATCAGACTTATCGTAATTGTTCTGGTGGTAAAACTCCGTGGTGGACTTGGTTGTCTTGTGAAGAAGTTGATAGAGGACAGGTATGGGAATGCTATCCATCAGGGAGAAAAGCCGCGCAACCCAGAAGCGCTTTAGGCTTATTTCGGCACGAAGCGGTTGCTGTGGATTTCGTAAGAAAGCAAATTTATCTAACCGAAGATGAGACGGATGGATGCTTATATCGTTACACAGCTTATTCAATTGATACGGAAGGGAAACCTGATTTGGATAATGGAGTTCTGGAAGTTGCCGAGGTCATTGATAAAAGTACCGGGGCAGTGCACTGGAATGCTGTGCCCGACCCATTGGCTACCTCTCTTCCTACACGTAAACAAATCTCTAACTGCACCCCATTTAATGGTGGGGAAGGTATCTGGTATCGACGCGGCATTGTCTATTTCTCAACCAAGGGTGATAATCGCGTTTGGGCGTATGATGTTCTAAAACAGTCCTTGGGTATTATCTATGATGCAGCATTATATGCAGAGCCTATGCTAACTGGAGTGGACAGCATCACGGGTAATGCTGCAGGAGAATTATTGATTGCAGAAGATGGCGGCAATATGCGGCTTGTTGCTTTGACGAAAAGTAAAGTTAGGCCGATATTGCGAGTCGTTGGCCAGGATGGCTCTGAAATAACCGGGCCTGCTTTTAGTCCGGATGGGTCACGCCTGTATTTTAGCTCGCTCCGTGGCAAAACCGGATTGGTTGAGGATGGCGTGACCTATGAAATCACGGGGCCATTTTAAACAAGTGCTCGTTTCTTTAAATGCTTTCAATCTCTCAATACATTACCGACGCCAGTGCTGGCTACTAGTGTATCAGATTCATGAAAGACCCAACGGTTGGAGGCGATGCCAAGTCGGTTCGTTTGAATGTGAATAGGAAAAATACAGTATGTTTATTATAATGTGTATTTGCTACAAATGGCACTGTGCCTACGAAACGACCTGATGATACCTCAAAGATATCCAAATGAAATTTAGAATATCCTGCTTGATAATCAGCTTCGTAGAATGATAGCTTGGGTAATGCAATAGGAATTAAGCTCGCTGAAATCGGGGGGATTCCAAAGAAGGTATTAGCAGATTCCGTTCCTAAAGAGTCGACTACAATATTCATGCGATAGGTAGCAGATTCGTCTTGCGCGACATAACCCTGTTGTCCTAGCCAACCGGCAATGATTCCTTTCATTAAGTCTTTGTCTCCGCTTATCCCGAACAAATCAAGCTTGACTACGGAGCCTTTAGGGATAGGCAATGAAGAATCTAATGACTTGGCGAGACTACGCTTTACCGCTTCACTTATTAATAATTGCTCAGTTGCTGTTCTGGCGGAACTGGTTATTTTCTGGGTAGTTGAACACCCTGCTAAAAATCCTACTAATACCATGCTTAGACACAGCCCTTTTATTATTCTTATTTTCATTAATTTGCTCCTTCCTTTTTTATTCATGCGTTGATCATAGCTTCTTTTACAAAAAACGCAATAAACTTTGTGGGTGGCGGTATTTTAGTGAACGGTAAATGCGGCAGATTGGATACAGAATGATCAGCACCAGCAATGTGATCCAATAAGTTTGTTCCAAGTTGCCGCGCTCGAATAGGGGTTTCAGTGCTAACAGCACGCAGAAGTGCGCTAGATAAAAGAATAGTGCGGTTTGTCCGAAGACAAGAACGGGGCCGTTGGGATTGATGGTTTTTTTAATGAACTCCAGACGCATCAGCAACGCAAGAATAATTGCCATCAAACCGAGTTCCAGCAAGGTGTAGGCGAGACTTGGCGGATATTTGCTAACATGCAGCCATTGTATCAGCGTATTTCCTTCCAAGTGCATGAACATGTTGCCATAACCATCCAGCCCGCGAATCACCACAAACAAAATCAGTATGAACCAGCCGATGGTCATCAGCAGACGGTCAATTGCCCATGAATCGGATTTTGTTGCGATGAGATGTTTGAGGTATGCTTATTTTCATGGAGTCCGAAGTTTCATAAGATGAAGACATGAA
>NZ_CADEGP010000113.1 GCF_902826915.1 uncultured Nitrosomonas sp. | reverse complement strand
ATTTCATGTCTTCATCTTATGAAACTTCGGACTCCATGAAAATAAGCATACCTCATTGTTGCTTGCAGCAGCTTTTCGACACCGGACTCACCAATCGCAGTGCGAAAGCGGCCTATCTGAGTAGCATCACAGGGCAGCTTCGGTGTGTAGTACGCCTGCCCGCTGAAATACTGCCAGACCACATTCTCGGACCAGCGAATCACCAGTTCTTCATCACTCAGATTGAATGCGTGCTTCAGATACAGCAAGGAAGCCATCAATCGAATGGGCAAACGCGGCCGGCCCGCAGCGCTCACTCCTGTGCCCGCAGTCGCTAACGCTGTGCCGAAAATATCGCTGAACTCTACCATGTGGCCTTGACGATTCTTGCGCTCGAAAGCTGGTGCAAGGGCTGCTTCAATATCGGGCCACGGTAGTCGATTTGCCAATACCACCAAGGGATGGTGCAGATCGATCATCTGGTCGAGACGTGCACGAAAAAAATCATCAGTCGGCATTTAAACTTCCCCTAATTCCCTCAGGTTTTGATGCCTATATTATAATTTCCCAGGGATCTCAGCGTTTACTAATTCGCATGAATTCCAATATTTATAGGGTCTCCAAGCGTTTTGCAGGACTGACTATTTAAGTATGTAAAAAAATAATTGAATTGTTGGATTATTGATTTTTTCCGATGTCTTTTGTAAGCAATTTTATGCGCTGGCAGAATAAATCCGTCTAGCGACAGAAGCGGACATATCTGCTCACTTGATATGTATTTTTACAGTTAATGCGACAGAACTTTACGGAAAGAGCGGCCTGAATGATGTTGCTTTGCAAGCGCCTCAAATTCATGTCTCGGTACAAGTTTAAAGATTGTATTACAATGGGCCATGGCCTGATTCTTCTGTCTGGTTCAACAAGTTATGCGAAAACTTATTATACCAATTGGGCCTGAATCGGGCCTCAGTACTTGCTCGTTAACGGGGCAGTAGTGATCCGGATTACATAATAATTTCTTTCCTGCGACGTGACATAAAACCGATCAAACCTAAACCTGCCAACAGCATTATGTAGGTTTCTGGCTCTGGAACCGCACTTGCAATGGCTGAGGACATAAGCGCATGTGCATGAGTAGTTGGATGGAATCCGTCCCAAAACACATGTTCATCTGGATTGGCGCAAACCTCAAAAAGTAAAGAAAGACAGGCAGAATGTGAATCAGAAAAACCAAAAAGTCCCCGATTTGTTACAATATTATTAAAGACGCTGAAGGTATCAAACTCAATAATATCTACACTTGGAAACAGTAGATTCAATCCATCAATTTGCGAGGCCAACTCGGCATTGAAGCCTAGTGAAAATGCCTGAGCCTGGGGAATCAGACCTTCATCTTGTATAAAAGGGGTAAGACTCAGATCAGGAAGATTGGGAATAAGTATATGGGTGGCTCCGATATTCGCCAGCGCGAAAACATGGCTCGTTATATTCTGTGCGGCGGTGATAGGAGAATCGGATGTCAGAAAATCATTTGCGCCTCCCCACACAAAATACAATGCAGTGGGATCAGCGCTGCCCCCCGAAAGTGACAAATAATGTCCCAGTTCCTGTTGCATACCGGGAAGCCCAAACGAACCGGTGGTAAGGGCTGATCCTCCGTCACCATAATTACCGATACCACTTGTCGCACCAGCAACAGCAAAGCTGAAGAAATTGGTCGGATTAGCGCCACCTGGAAGTATAGAATTGGCAAGATATTCGGGGACAGTCGGGCCGTTCGAATAATGACCATCCACATAAGGTGGACAGGGATGAGAGGGATCGCAGTTGCCACCCAGCAAATTATATACACTTAAGACTGCAGAAGGATTGCTGCCTGCATCCGAAAGGCTGTCGCCGAAAACATAAACACTGCTGAAATTGGTAGTGGCCAGAACATTGACGCTAAGCATTAAGCCACATAATAACGACGAGAGATAAATCAGGCTCCGTTTCAAATTTTATTCTCCTTCAAAGGTACAGAATATTTGAACTTCTACTACAATCGAGCTAACCATAAAAGGAATCATAAGGTTGGGCCTTACATTTGACACTCTAGTGTTCTCGTCGGCGATAAAATTATTTATTTTCAGCGAGGAATATTGATAACCCTCGTATGGTGCCTAAATCGCCACAACTGGAAAAATTACGTATATGCTGCTGCATACGATCATTTTAATGGATGGTACCACAACTCTGAAGTTAAGCTAACGCTATCATTATATGATCTAAGACATTCATATATATCGTTAAAACAATTAGTACAGGTGATGAGCTAAATTAAGAGACGCTTTAGCTCATCAGATTTAAATTCTTTGATTGTTTATCGTAATATATTTGCCGTTGCATCGTTAATATACGCAGCTTTATTGGAAGATACAACGCAGAGAATTATTCTCCATCAAGCAAAAGTTCCGAATAAGCCCGGTCCAGAGCTGACCATCAAATTTATCTTGCTTAATTTCCGGGAAATATCGAAGTGCTTGCAGTCGTTAATTTTCAGATTTAATAGATATTCTGCGCTCTAAAATAAAAAAGGGATTAGCGTTTAAGCTAACCCCTATTCTATTTGGTAGGTCGTGCCAGGATCGAACTGGCGACCAACGGATTAAAAGATCTTTTAATTAACTGTTTTTTATATATATTTCACTCGCCAGTGCTCGCCAATACACGAGAATAATCGTCAGATTTGTCACGTTTTCACTTACTAACCGTCATAACAGCAGTCTGGCATAGCCAGTCTGTCCTAATGACATATACAAGAGCGAAGCTGTTGTATCTAATTCCTAGTTAGGAATCAAAAAATCCTGCCGTATTAATCATTTAATTTAACTCTTAATGCCACTAAAAGTAGAAACTTTTACACATTAATTTTTAACCGTAATTGAAGTGCCTCACTTTAAAAAAATCTGTATCTAATTATAAATTAAAATAAATTTATGAAATTTACATTACTGTTTCTGCTGTTAATTTCAACGGCATCATTTGCTGAAAATTTTTTAATTAACAGCAATAAGTTATTCAACTTCGCCGAACAATCTTTTCCTGAGTTTTTTAGTCCTGCTGGAGTGGCAACGAGTGACTTAGATAATTATTTAGTGCGCTACTATCCAGGAACCAATAACTATATTGGAACCAGCGGTGAAGACGTCTATGTTTATGGGGACGTTTTTAATGGATTGTTAAGGGCAGGGGCGCTTACAGATTATATTGAATTAGAACCTGATGGGGATGACTTATTAGCTCAATTGTTTGCCGATGCCAAAAGCAATGTGCAGGTTTATGGAACCGGAATTGTGATTTCCATTTTATCGGATGATCTTAATGGAAGTCGTCATCAGAGATTTATCATTGAATTAAAATCAGAACAAACACTACTCATTGCCCACAATATCGATTTAGCACCAAGAATTGATGAATTGGTTTTAAACGATAAGATTGAATTTTTTGGTGAATACGAGTGGAATGATAAAGGCGGTGTGGTTCATTGGACACATCATGATCCTGAAGAGATTCATCTGAACGGTTGGATCTTGCATAATAATGCTATCTATCAGTAACTATAAATAAAAAATTTTCTCTTTTTCCATCATGAAACAGGTAATTGCGCTGATTCCTAAATCTTTATGAATCTTGTGTTGGGTTGACCTACTGATTACGAAACGTAACTCGAAATATAGGATATATAAAAATCAATCACTTACAATGCTTGCCAAGCATAAAAACAGTGTCACACAACCACGAACAGTGTTACTTACAGGGTAGTTTGGCACAAATTTGACACAATACAATTTCGTGCCTTATTGTGTTGTCGCCAAATTGATCAACTCCACCCGCAGCAAGTGTAAGCCATGCCACAAAAAGAGTGAGCTGCTTAAAACAGCATATCAGAATAATAACGCATGTTTTTAGCTATTTCTTAGTATAACTTATTATTTTATAATAGTTTATTGAATTTGTTATTTAAAGCTAACAGTATGTTAGTGGATAACAGTTTCATTTTACATCTTCTCAAGATGCTTCAAAAAGTAGAGTAATTTCCTCTATTGTGCCCACTCGTGTATTTTTCAGTGCCTCGATTTTTGCGAATTGCATTGGAACAATGCCACTAAATACTAAACAGGAAATTATCTTTACTTCGGGTAACCCTGTATATTTTTTTACTTTCTCAGGGTTTCGCTCCATCACCGTGACTCGATCTAAATGAACTTTTAACTTATCACCTTTTCCTTTGTCATCTTCCTTGCCTTGGAAAGTTGATAATAAAGCAGCGATTTCGGAATAATTTCTTGCTAAAGACAAATCTTTGCATTCAATTACCAGAACTTCTTTGCTCGTCGGTCTCCATGCTAGAATGTCAATATCACCATAATTTTTCTCTAATTTTTCATTTAGTATTTCTGGAAGCTCAATATTTTCTTTTACAGACCATCCGTTTAGAGATAAATTTTGCGTCACTTCTCTATTAAAGCTATGGCCCTCTTTTGCTCTTCCCCACCAGTCATTTCTCATCTGTTCTGTTTGAAAAAAAGATTGTTTTAAACGACCACTCACTGTTCCATCTACCAAATAAACAAATCCCATTCTGAGGGATCCTGGTGCTATTAATAGTGTTGGGTTATCAGATTCTTCTATTTCCAAAATTGGACGCGCAACAAAAGAGAGTCTTCTGCCATAGCGCCATGGGTAAATCTCATCTAAAGTAAATTCATGGGGTACGATATCCCATCGTTTGCGAGTTCGTAACGTGAAACGTTCAAGAAAATGTTCAGCAACTTTTTTTGAGACTTCTTCTGAACATACCAGCTTGAAAAAATCCTCTCTTTTTATCTCAAAAATTGGTTTTTGAAGTTCAATCCCTTCGTTTTCCAAGGAATCAATAATATTGCGTCCTTCATCTATGTTAAACTTTGTTTCTGTAATCCAAATATTCCAAAAATCTTCGTCGAAGCTTTGTTTCACGGCTTCAATATGAACTGGATCATCATAATTTTTTTGTTGATGTGATGCGCCATAAACATATTTTTCACTGGATGCACGTGATAGCATAGGCTCAACCACTGCGGCCCCGAAATCGTCTTTTAACAAGATATCTCCCAAAGCTGATATGTGTAATTCTGGTGGCAGGACGTTATAGTGAATTGCATCTGATAATCCACCATATTGAATAACGAGGGAAGCCCTTGCGATGAGTTTGCTCAACTCAATATCAGAAATGAAATTCCCATTATCAAGAGGGCATTGGCAAAGAGCCATTTCTATAAGGACGCGGCTAGAAACTGCTGCATTTGCAAACTTTGAAGTCTGTTCTACATATTGGTTAAGGGTTTTTTCGT
>NZ_CADEGP010000112.1 GCF_902826915.1 uncultured Nitrosomonas sp. | reverse complement strand
CTCACACCGCGCTTGACGACAAAACACCAAATGAGTTCTACTTCGATAACCTGCCCGCAATGCAAAAAACAGCGTAGGCATTACCGCGAGATTTCCACTTAAGATATGGAAGAAATTGTCCAATCAAGTGTGGCCACCTCTTCGGTTTCCAGAGACACCGCAGGCGCTTTTCAATTTCCGACGCATAATGCTGAATCCGTATTTGTAATACCACTGGATACAGCCTAACATTATATCGTTCTTATAATGACCCCGATATAAAATCGATCAATGGAAATACCCTAAAAAATAATGCACCAATTCGATTATTTAATGAAACAGAACCATTTAATATACTGTTATTACATCCGAAATAATGTGTAATGAAAATATGGTATCTGTAATAATTGTCAATTACTATTCTGCAGAATTAACAGCACAAGCAGTAATGAGCATATTTGAAGACGATCAATCAGTACAAATCGTCGTAATCGATAACAGTGCAGACGAAAAAGAACATGCCAGACTTAAAACGAAACTACCTCCTCAAGTAGAATGTATTGCATCACTAGATAATATAGGGTTTGGAAGTGCTTGCAACCTTGGACTTGAAAGATGTAAATATGAATACATTTTTTTGCTTAACCCTGATACAAAAATAATCACTGGCTGCATATCAAAATTAAAACAAGCCTTGGTCGCGGATCAGAGGCTTGGCGCTGTTTCACCACAGTCTTTCTTAGATAAAGAATTGAAGTTTTTTTTGCCTCCTGGACAGTTACAAACACCCAAATGGGAGCTTTTAAACACACTTGGTTACAAATGGGAATGGTATGGGAAAAAACGATCACAATGGTTCAGGCGATACAGCCTGTCGGTCATATTATCTCAATCCCCCATAGAGCAAGACATGATTTCTGGCGCTCATCTAATGTTGTCAAAAAAAACGATAGAAAAGCTAGGATATCTATTTGATGAAAATTTTTTCTTATACTACGAAGATACTGATCTCAACTTAAGAATACGAAAACTTGGACTCGGTCTTTCCTTGGTTCCAGAAGCAAAAGCAATTCACTTTTGGCGAAACGACCCAGCAAAAGCAAAATTCGCCACAGAATCTAGGCGGATTTATATGAAAAAGCATTTTCCCAATAGTTGGCTTCTTATACTCAAAAAAATTTTTGATAGCTTAGCTATGGCGCCAATTCGTGATTACATTGATCTAGGTTCAATTTCAGAAACACCACGGTTTAAAGTAGAAGATGAATTGGAAAAACAATGGGTACTCGAAATAAGCCCATATCCTTTTTTTATACCATCAGTCATTAAAGTTGGTTCTGGTAGAGAATGTGTTGTGCCTCATGACATTTTGGAGCTGCTTGGTAGTGGAGAATTCTGGGCAAGAATTGGTAAAGCAAATAAAATTTATCAGGTATATAAATGGTCTTATCGGGACAAGTGATCGGGGTTTTGGAAGATAGTGACAGATTCCACATCCTTTCATTACAAGTCCCAATGGGGCGGTATAACCAAATTGGAAACATTCGGTAATGATAACTTTACTCCCATGGGAATCAGCAATTCCGGGCAGTTGGTTGAGCAATGAGCAGATCCTGGGGAATGCATTTGATCCTAGTATCGGTTCTGACCATGGATTTTTGCTGTCATAATGACCTGGTCAAGTAAAACCGTACAATCCAGTTAAGCGATTTTTTTCAACATTTTTGTTTCTAGCTCATATTGATTCGGACTTTTGTATTCCAAGACTGAATGCAATCGATGGCTGTTATAAAACATGGAAATATAGTGCAGCACATCTTGCTGTGCTGCATAGCGGGTTTGGTAATGCCGCCAGTAGATTCGCTCCTGTTTGAGGCTGCCCAGAAAGCTCTCAGCCACAGCATTGTCGAAACAATCACCAATACGGCGAGCTATAGTCAAATCTGGGGTATAGAGAATCAAGCGGCATTCTGTTTTCGATCCTTTGCTTGTTTAATACCGTTAACACCATTGATTACATCTGCCAATAGATTATAACCTCTTAACCGGAACCATTTTTTCTGTGCGGTTTCCATGAGCTTGAATGCCATCGTCAGTGTTGTTATCCGGCTCCCACAATTTTTTGTTTTGGCAATTCTTAGTCTGACAGTAGCAAATACTGATTCAATCGGATTGGTGGTTCTGATGTGCTGCCAGTTTTCGGCAGGATAATCATAGAAAGCCAACATGGAAGCTTTGTTCTTGGCTAGGCAGTTCATCGTACCCGGATATTTCGGATTGAAACGCTCGATGCAATGGTCAAAGGCTTTGTATGCATCTTCCCGGGTTTCCGCTTGCCAAATATCATGCAAGGCTTCTTTGACTTTGGGTTGCATGGCTTTGGGTAGTTTTTCCAATACATTGGCAGTCTTGTGCATCCGCACCCAAAAGATGCTTCAGCGCCTCTGAAAAATCCCCCGTTGAAATGCCTCTCAGGTAAAGCTAGGGTAAAAACTCCTCAATATTCTTGGATCACTTTGAGCTGATTTTGTATATATTGACGAATAACTTCCTCATTAGCATTACCTATAGTTTCAACAAAATAGCTTTGTGTCCATAACTTTCCTCCCCAAAAATACTTTCTCTATATCTCTGGGCGAATACGAAAAAATTCTCGGGCTGATATACTTTTTATTACTTGTATGACATATACTGGCGAAACCTTCGGATCCGTTCTCACTACCATGTGAATGTGATCTATTGGAATCTCTAGTTCCACAATCTCTATATCGTAGTCATACCCTATCTTTCCAATAATACCCTTCAACTCACTTCTATATGGCTCCCAAATACTTTATGACGATATTTAGGAATCCATACAAAGTGATCACCAACCTGAATACATGATGACTATTTTTCTGCAGCTCCATAAACTGGATAGTCTACAATGGCCTATCGCCATTGTAGACTATCCAGCTCGGGGGCAAGCCCCCAAGATTCTCGCTATGCGGTTAAAAGACGCAAGTATTGGAATTGGCATTAACCTTATCAACGGTTACGTAAGGTTGCAGGCATGTTGCATCCACAAACGTAGATTTAAAGTCACTACTGACTCTAAACACAAACTGCCGATTGCACCTAACCTGCTTAACCGTGAATTTAATCAAACCCCTGCTGATTTCGCTAAAACTTGCATGCAAAAACTTGAGAAAAATGTAGCATTCTCGAAATACTTGCCCGCCCACTAAATCGGATCTAGCTCAGAAGTGAACAACACTGTAAATCGGGAGCCTTGACCTTTCGTACTTTCAAAGGACATCGCCCAACCATAACGCTCACAGATACGTTGAACGATTATCAAACCCAATCCGACTCTATTTGTATCGCCCGAATTGCTTTTTACACAATGCTTAAGTAATTGAATTTGCGTATGCGCATCGATACCAATGCCCGTGTCTAGGACTGTTAGCTGATTGGGTTCTAATGATATCGTAATAGAACCACGCTCGGTATATCGGAATGCATTTCGCACCAGATTGGCAACCAGAACACTGAGGATTCCTGAAGGTGCCGACACTTCTAATTGTGCTTTTGCCTCGATCTTTACTTCGACCGGTTTATCGCCTAACCATACACGTTGTTGTTCAATGGTTTTACGGACAATTAGTTCCATCTCACAAGTATCATAGTATTTGGTTGATTCATTATTGATTTGAGCCAATATTAAAAAAGTCTCGATCAATTCAGTCATCTCACCGACCGCACGTTGAATACGCTGAATTCGAGCATATTCTATGGCAGATAAATCCGTTTTCGTGGCCAAAACTTCTGCGGCCAAACTTATGCTGGTAACCGGTGTTCGCAATTCATGACTGACATTGCTTGCAAATTCTTTTTCGCGAATCAATAGATGTTGCAATTGCTCGTGGTAGTGCTGTAATTTGCGAGCTAAAACACCTATCTCATCGTCACTGAATTCTGATAAATCCAGGGACTCACCTGGTAGATTCTTGAATGCTGTGACTTGGTTAGCGAGCTGTCGAATAGGACGAATAACTCGCTGCGCCACCCCCCAACCAATAATGAACGCAATTATCAAGGTTGCAATCGAACACAACCAAACCAGACGAATGAAATCACGTTCACGCTTGTGGATGCTAGTATCGTCAAATTGCACGGTGTAACGGATACCGTCGATATGTTTGACAAGAATGCGGTAATTTCGATTATCATACATTATATCGTGTATACCCTGTTGCAGGTCGCGCA
The DNA here is from genome assembly GCF_902826915.1 of uncultured Nitrosomonas sp. Lineage (GTDB taxonomy): Bacteria > Pseudomonadota > Gammaproteobacteria > Burkholderiales > Nitrosomonadaceae > Nitrosomonas. The sequence continues at coordinate 1,294 of NZ_CADEGP010000112.1, read as the reverse complement.
CATGTTCTGGCATGTTTGTTATTTCATCGAGTAACGCCGTGTAAATGATGATCGTTGAATGCGAATGAGAAGATTTAGGCATTTGTGCAGTACTTTCAATCTGCAGTCGAAATTCCATAAGCTCAGCATATAGTATGTCATCAAGTACGCTTTCTTCGATTGATTTCAATGCAACAACCAAGCTCAATCCCAGTATAAGAGTTAACGTGGCCCCAAATAATAAAAATGCAAAAGTGATTCGTCGGCTGAGGTGTTTAGTCGTCTGCATTCTTGTCTGTGAGTTTGTACCCAAAACCGCGCACAGTGCGTAAAAGCGGTTTATCAAACGGTTTATCAATAGCTTGGCGCAGATTGGAGATGTGAGTACGCAAGGCATCGCTATCGGGCGGATCGTCCTGCCAAACTGCGTAATCGAGATCTTCTCGTTTGATGACACGGTGTGGGTTTTGCATCAAAAACATCAGCAACCGAAATAGCGTTGGATTAAGGTTAATGTGCTTGCCTGCTCGATATATTTCGTGAGTGTCCACATCAAGCGAGAGATCTCCAACCAGCAATCGTGAAGTCGGCATACGACTGATTCGTTCGGACAATACTTTAACGCGCGCTGCTAGTTCTTTCAGAGAAAAAGGCTTTACCACATAGTCGTCTGCGCCTGATTTGAAGCCCTCTAATTTACTCTCGAGCGAATCTCTGGCGGTTAGCATCAGCACCGGTACTGACTGCTGTGCCTCTTGGCGAAGCCGACGGCAGAGGTCGGCACCTTCGATGCCCGGCAAACCTAAGTCCAATATGACAACATCATAGTCATTTGTGACTGCCAGATGCAAGCCCGTCACACCATCACCAGCTGCATCTATTGTATAACCTAACCCTTCTAAGTAATCACTAATGCTGGCAGAGATATCTTGGTTGTCCTCTATGATAAGTACTTTCATGAAGCGTTCCTGTTCCTAACTGAGATAAAAAAAACAAAACAAGAATCTCGAGACCGATAATTCATGCAGGGTCAAAATGGAATATCGATTGGGTATAATAGATCTTACATGGTTTGCTTTTATTTTATCATTGTACTCGGGATTGGTTAAAGTCTAGCCAAGACAGTGTTAAGATAACATTAAACAAATGATTAGTATGGTCAGTCTAGAGAAGGAAATGGTGTTCTCGTTTATTTTACTTGCGCTGATTGCGCTGTTGAGGCTGATCGCGTAGCCACACCGCAGGTGGATAGATCGTACGTGGAGCTATAGTCAAATCTGGTGTATGAGAATCAAGCGACCTGCTGTTTTTGATC
>NZ_CADEGP010000111.1 GCF_902826915.1 uncultured Nitrosomonas sp. | reverse complement strand
ATTCCGATACACATTTGACTCTCAATTCAACAATTGATTGCTACAGAGCCTTTTTTTATCACACAAAACAAAATCAAAATGTTTTGATGAAATACTGCTAAATGCAATACTCCATTGTTTTCGACTTAATTCTTTATTAGGCGTAAGTACATCTGCAACACGAACTTTTCCAAATGCTTCATAGCTATCAGATAAAGCCTGATTCAATCTCTTCCGGGTTTAATTCCTCGCTCCTTGGGGCGAAGGCTGGTTGAAAATCGGCAGTCTGAAGAGCGCTTTTAATACCTCGCTGCTTGCGGCGGGGTGCTTTATTTCGAAGTAATTTATCACATACACATACAATAGTGTGCAAACATGTGCTGGAATACCTTTTAGTATAATTGGGCTATAAACAGGGTTAGAAATGAACGCCCCCGCCCCAAGGAGCGAGGAATTAAACCCGGAAGAGATTAAAGTGTTCATGTGTGCACACTACTATGTGTGCATAGTATTAATTTGTGATTTTTTGTGCAATTGTTGGTTTTTTTCTGCTATGAAAAATCATATCTAGAGCTTCTCCCAAAAGTTGCTGAACGCTACTATCTTCATCAAGTGCAATTTGTCTAAGTTGCTTGGATACTTCTTCAGAGAAATACCCTCCGATATGTTTGGTGTTTTTTCTTGATGGCCTATCGTGGATAGATCCAGCTTTATCTTCCATATGAAATTTTGTTATGTGTTCTTCGGGTTTCTTTTTAAGCGCGTTGACGAATTTGTTTGACATGATTACCCTTTTCTTCTGATTTAGTATTGCATTTATTCATGTGTGCACACATGAATAAATGCAAATCTGATATTTCTTTGGCCGCTTTGCCGCTTGGCTCAATCTCTTGTGCTGTTTGACCTGTAATTATCGAACGTGAAAATGCTACTCTGTTTACAAGCTGAATAGGACAAACAGATACTTCAAGTTGGGCTATTGCTTCTATAGCTTCTTTTGCTTCCTGTCCTTGGGCTGAGGTTGCATTCATCACGACATAAATTGCTGCATTTTTTGTACGTATCAAATCAAGGGTGTTTGTGATTGCTTCCATATCCATGATAGCGGGGCGGCAAGGTACAAGAACTACGTCTGCAATCTTGGCGGCTTCTAGGGCTGCGCTGTCTGAGTGAGGCGCCGTGTCAAGAAATAATATTTCGCAACCCGCATCTTTTATACGCTGTATTTCATTCGGCAAGCGGCTCGCATGGGCAGATATAACAACGGGTAGTTCTGCTTCACGTCTGTCTGACCATTTTGTAGCAGATGCTTGTGGGTCTAGATCAATGATGGCCGTATTTTTTCCCGCCGCTGCTGTAGCAACCGCCAAATGAAGGGCAAGGGTAGTTTTTCCACTCCCACCTTTTTGACTAATAACCGCAATAATTTTCATATAACTATCTTTTTTGTTCATGTGATCTCACAGTAATGTGTGCACACATTATATACTGCACCAATGCATCTGTGCAGTCAAGAAAAAAGATGCGCGACCAGCACGACCATCTAAAAATTCTCCTTTAAGGCCTAAAGTTTTTCAATTTCTGGTCGTAGTAGTTAATCTCTTCCGGGTTTAATTCCTCGCTCCTTGGGACGAAGGCTGGTTGAAAACCGGCAGTCTGAAGAGCGCTTTTAATACCTCGCTGCTTGCGGCGGGGTGCTTTATTGTAATGATCAACTAAAACCGGACACTTTTTTAGGCAGTCTTTCTATAAAACATACGCTCAAATTGCAAAGGCGATTGGTAGCCTAATTTTGAGTGTGTTCAATGCCGCGCATAATTTATGAGGTGGGTGAGTTCTGTGAAATTTTACTTGACCCGGTGGGTTTTTCAACGGCCCGTTAAATCCACTGCGGAATTCCTTCTTGTCCTTTTCATGTGTATTTACCAGCCTGGATTGAGCAAGATTATCACTTAACGAACTGTCTTAATTCGCGAGGCCACTTCTCTATCTAGAGTTCATGCAATATTCGATCCAGGTATCAAAATTATTTTCGCGGATAATATTCCCGCGTATAATGCTAATATTGGAAAAAAATCCCACGTAAGTTAAGTTAACGTAGCTTAGATTAAGTTGTGTTGATAGTTGATGGTAATTGATTATGATTAAACTTGTAATATTTAGGGTTTACACCACCACTAAAACGAGTTTTGGATACCCCGATTGATACTCAATGATAAATTCTGGCCGAAACTAGGGAAGATTTTGCTTCAAGAAATCATTTATAACAAGCACAATCTGTGCATGATGATAGAAAATATGCTGTATTCAAATGCAGGTTTTGGTTGTCCGCGGAGAAACTCGTCGAAGACGTTTAGCTGCTGGATTCAATCTACAAAAAGTTCAATACCTAGTCGTCTAATAGCAAGTAGCGCAAGGTTCTTAAGGTGCTGATCATTAATCTTGATTGGAACCGGTTTTATTGATGGCAGCTATATTAAGGCACATCGGCATAGCACAGCATGAATGTCATGTTGCGGGAAGCGGGAAGCGGGAAGCAGCAAGCTGGCTGTGCAACGCCCCGAGTTTCATTGGGTCAATACGCTGCTTGGCAATCTCAAGACTGCGCGCAGTGAAATATGCCATGCATTTAATCACGCCAAATATGCGCATCACTATCTTGCACAATTCTCTTATCGCTTCAGCCGCCGTTTCGATTTGGCTGTTATGGTGTCGCGATTGCTCCACGGAGAGTATTGTAGATTGTGTTTTTGAAGTTAGCGGCGCACGCGGAGCAAATTTATTTTAAAAGGAAAAATATGATAAGTACAATAACATGCTCTAGCTTGGAGCATCTTGTAAAGAAATGCAATCTAGTTTTTTTAGTAAGTCTGATTAGCGCATCCTTAATTGGAACAGCGGGGGTGCATGCCAAAACAATTGGGCCACAAGCAGTAATACCCACTAGTGTCGCTAAAGGGACTTTATTCGCAAAACCGAATGGAAGCGGCACAGCTTGTTCAATGACTGCTCCTTGTGATATCTGGACTGTAATCAGCAAAGCCAGGGGCGGAGACGTGGTGTTCCTGCGTGCGGGTACATACGTCGTTTCTAAGAATATTAGATTTGCGAATAGTGGCACAGCAGCAAATCCGATTGTTTACGAGAGTTATCCTGGCGAATTTGCGGTATTTGACGGAGGTCAGCTTCCAAATGGCACGGATATTAATATCATTCTGAACGGAAATTTTACACAGTTGCGCAACTTAGAAATAAGAAACATGCCCATGCGGGGTATTGTGATTACCGGATCAGACAACTTGATTGACGGTATGCATACTCACCACAATGGGCTATCTGGCATTCATATCTGGAGCGATCTGAATGACTTTCCTAACGTTTCAGACGCATCCAGAAACATCATTCGTAACAGCATCGCTCACGACAATTCTGGGGTGGGAGACTATAGTCCCATATATGCAAACGGTGGAAATTCTGACGGTATCGCTATCTCTAGCGGCAACTATAATCGCATCGAGAACTGCCTGGTATACGACAATTCAGATGATGGTATCGATACGTGGCGGTCTACTCACAGCTATGTAGGGTATAACATTGTTTATTCAAATGGCATTGGTAGCGGTAACGGCACTGGCATCAAGGCAGGCGGTGCATACCCAAGTATTAACACGATAGTAGAACACAACCTATCGTATTTAAATAATGGCATAGGCATCAACTCCAATTTTGGCACTCATGTTACGTTCTCCAATAACACCACATGGAGTAATAAAGTTGGTGGCTACAAGGTTGGTTCCGATACTATCCTTAATGAGAATATTTCATCGGATACAGCTAAGAAGTTTGGCAGTGGTATCGAGACAGACAATTCATGGCAGCGCTCCGGCAGTGTCGCTTTTATTAGCACCGATCCCGTATCTACAAATTTCCTAGTGCCTGGAAGTAACGGTGGTTTCGACGACATTGGAGCCTTCGTGAATGTAGATAATGGCGGCAAAGTCACATCTCTCCCCGATATCATTGTCACTCAACTTTCCTATACCAATGGCATCTTCATGAGCACGGTTAAAAATCAGGGTGCCGCAGCAACCCCTGCAGACGTAGTTATCGGCGTAGGATATTCAATAAATGGTAAGTACAAAACCTGGGGAGCCGTAAGAGGACCCTTAGTCGCAGGAGCATCTGTCACTATTGGCACTAATGGTGCTCCCTACACCATTCCTGACGGAACACACACGATGACGGCTTATGTTGATGACTTAAACCGATTTATGGAGTCGAACGAAACTAACAACAAGCTTTCCAAATTAGTAACAGTGCCATAAGTTCGATAATAAACGCACTAAGTTAAATTAGGCTCTGTTGCAAAATAAATTTGCTCCGCGCGCGCCCTGCGATTCCCCGTGGCAAGACTACAGGGAATCGCAGGTTGACTCATTAGTCGACCCTGAAAAAGTATCGAACAATAATTATTCCAAGCAAGCTGCCGGGAATAATGAGGGGCTATAAAAATGTAGCGCTTGATGATTTGAATTTCCATCCAGGCATTCAAGCAGTCTGCATCTTTCTCCACGGAAAAAGAGCCAAACAATGGCTCGCAGCCATTGTTTCATGTTCCAGGAAGCAGCGACCATCAACAAGTTGATGTGATCGCCAGACGCGCCTTTCAGGTAATTTCTGGACTGACCTGGTTTAATGAAACCGGATATTCCAGTTAAGAGAAAATAGCTTAACTGGAGGAAGAAATGATAACGAGGAAACAATATACAAAGGAATACAAATTAGATGCAATCAGTCTGGTATAGGATCAGGGCCGTACGACATCGGAAGTGTCTCGAAGCCTGGAAATTAGTGCCAATATGCTGAGGAGGTGGATCAGGAAATACCAGGCGGATAAAGCTGATCAGTTATTCCGGGGTAATGGGAGACTGACACCGAAGCAAGAAGAAATTCGACCGTTGAAGGCGCAAATCAAGCAGCTCAAACTGGAGAGGGAAATACTAAAGGAAGCGGCGGTCTTTTTCGTGAAAGAAACGAAGTGAAATATTCGTTCATCACCCAAAGGAAGAAGACCTACCCGGTTGGCTTGATGTGCCAACTGATGGGTGTAAGTCGTAGCGCCTACTATGATTATGTCCGGCGCACTGACAATTATTCTGAAAAACAATGTCACGAGGAAATACTTGAAACGGTTCGAGGCATAGCGAACTCCAGCAATCATAGCTACGGCAGCCGCAGAATCGTAAAAGCACTGAATGCGTTGGGTTATCCGGTTGGTCGCTGGAAAGCTCGAAGCCTGATGCGGGAAGCCGGCGTGCAGTTCAAACATCGGAAGAAATACAAAGTGACAAGCAACAGCAATCACAAACAGGAGCGAATCCACTGGCGGCATTACCAAACCCGCTATGCAGCACAGCAAGATGTGCTGCACTATATTTCCATGTTTTATAACAGCCATCGATTGCATTCAGTCTTGGAATACAAAAGTCCGAATCAATATGAGCTAGAAACAAAAATGTTGAAAAAAGTCGCTTAACTAAGTTGTACGGTTTTACTTGACTAGGTCA
>NZ_CADEGP010000110.1 GCF_902826915.1 uncultured Nitrosomonas sp. | reverse complement strand
CAGGCTACACCGCTTTCTCCTCACTTGTCATACACCAGAAATAATCATAGCTCAAGCCGCTTTCGGAAACATCAAATGACCGGCACATGAGCGCAATCGGATATTTTTGTCGCATCGATTCAATCAGACCGTATCTCACCGCCGAATAGATTAACTGAGCTTCGCGAAATACGTCGCACACTTTTTTATAAAGTCACGCTCCATCTTCACTTCTGCTAATTCTCGTTTAACTCTGGATAGCTCTAATTCAACTTCAGACAGAGGCTTCTGATGCTTACCTACCAATGCAAGTTCTCCTCGTTTGTCAGCATAAACCCAATTCTTTAATGTTCCTTTCGGTAAAGAAAGCCGTTTTGCTGCCTCAACCAAAGTTAATCCACTTTCTTTAAAAAACTTAACTGATTGCTCCCTAAATTCCTGGCTATATTGTGCGCGGGGTAATTCCATCTCCATCCTCCATTTCATGTCTTCATCTTATGAAACTTCGGACTCCATGAAAATAAGCATACCTCAAATCAGATGCAATCAGTCTGGTATAGGATCAGGGCCGTACGACATCGGAAGTATCTCGAAGCCTGGAAATCGATGCCAATATGCTGAGGAGGTGGATCAGGGAATACCAGTCGGATGAAGCTGATCAGTTATTCCGGGATAAGGGAAACTGACATCGGAGCAGGAAGAAATTTCACCAAGTCAATGTGATGCAAAACAAGGCTTAGAAAAATATTTCATGTTCTACAACCAATATAGACCTCACACCGCGCTTGACGACAAAACGCCAAATGAGTTCTACTTCGATAACTTGCCTGCAATGCAAAAAATAGCGTAGGCATTAACGCGAGATTTCCACTTAAGATATGGGAAAAACTGTCCAATTAAGTGAGGCCACCTCTGTAAACAAGCCTGAGATTTCTTACACATTATTAAATTTTCACAGAACATTCATCTGATCAAAGTTAAAATCCACTTTCTCTTATAATGAGTGACAATACAAGTTCGTACAGCCTTTTAATCAAGAAAACTGATTGACCCTCAACGCATATATTACCTCTAATCTCTCGGCTTGGCACAGCCGATGAAATATTATCCAATTTGATTGCATAAGCTGCATTCTCGGGAATAGCTTTACCATTTTTATGAATTTTCACAGCAACTTCACCACCATACTGAGAGGAAAGATAAGTCAAATCTAGATTCTTAATATTACCCCAATCAATCCTGCTGATAGTCGCAGTTACTTTCGGCATTTGAGGATCCTCAGGATAAAATATTGCTGCTTGACCAATTCCAATTCTGCTTAACTCACCGACCGAAACTATACCTTTCATTTCAGCTATTTCAGAATCATTAATAAAAAAAACTGGTGTCGCATTACTTAGCCATTGTTGTGCTCTTAAAGTAGGATCCATCTCTGATACTACCCCAGAGAAAGGAGCCCGCAAGATTAGTCTGGCTTGCCGCTTCTCAAGGCCTTCCAATTTGCCAGATTCCAATACGATTTGTTCCAAGATTACCTGTAAATCATCTTGATCTTGATGATTTGCTACTGCTCTTGCAGCTCTGAGCTTAAGGAATGCGAGTTGTTTCTGCGTTAATTTAATCTCACTCTCGATTAATGGTGACCGCAATACCATTAACACTTGATTTTTCTCGACCTTTTGTCCACGCTCAATGTCGATTGAAATAATCTGAGCTGGCTCCGGTGAGTAAATTGAAGCATAATTTGCTGATGTTAATATACCCGGCAAATAGATTTGGGAATTCCAAGGAAACAACAACACGATCATAATGATCAATGTAGAAAACCATAGCTTTACTCGAACATTGTTCTGAATTTTATTTTTCAATAACCACCATCGTTTCAATTCCCTACAAACAGGCATCACAATAAAATAAAATATTTCAACTATAAAAAGAATCAACCCTAGCAACTTAAAAAAGAAATCATAAACCAGTACGGCAATACCTAAATACAGAAGAAACCGATAAAACCAGGTAGCCCATGCATAACATATGAGCTTAAATTCCATGTCAGGAGAAAAGTGCTCGGGTTTTTCTTCGATTCCACCAAACAACAACTGACGTAACTTCCATTGCGCCAGGAGAAATGAACGCTGCTGTAAATTTTCGATACCCCACCAATCAGACAGCATGTAATAGCCATCAAAACGCATGAACGGCGTTAGATTAATTGCCAAGCTACTAATAATACTGGTCGTTGCAACTATAAAACAAACGCTCCGCAGCATGCCATCAGGTAAAATTGACCATGCAAATAAGCATATACCTGCAAGTATTAACTCATTGATGATTCCAGCAGCTGCCACATGTATTCTTTGCTTTTTATCATTAAGCCGCCACGTATCGGACATATCGCTATACAACATCGGAATCATGACCATAAACGCTATCCCTATGCTTGGAACCCGGCACCTATAGTGTTTTGCCATGTACGCATGCCCTAACTCATGAATAATCTTTGTTCCTATCAATGCTAGTAGATATACCAATGCACCCGTAAGAGTGAAAAAATACAAAAATGTGTTAACAAATATATCCCATTGCCTTGAAATAAAATAAACACCTGATAATGCAACTAATAAAGCAAAATAGATGAATGCTTTTGAATAAAATTTCTTGATAAAAGGATATGTGCGATTAAGAAAAGCATCTGGTTTAAATAGCGGTATTCGAAAAAAAAGATAATGAATCAAGATTCTTTGCAAGAGATTCTTATGTGACGCCTGATGTTGCCTTAAATAGAAATCAAATGGTTGCGAGCAAGATTGAATCGTTAATTGATTTGTATGCAAAAAACTGATTAATTCAGATACATCTTGTTGAGTAGGAGAAAATGTAGTTTGGGATTCGATGTGATAAATTAAATCTTGGCTATTTCCCAACACCCAATTACTCAACATGTGATATACAAGCGCACCAACCCGATAAAAGCGATTATTTGTCGGGTCATAAATAGTCCAATTCCTGGATCCATCATGGCTATTCGATGCAATGGATATTTGGATATCCTCGCGTAATTTAGGCAATTCCAGGGCACCGTCTGGAAACATTTATTAGAAGCCTAAATATTGACGTACTGAAGACAACGGGCGTTTAAAAAGATAAAAAAACAAACTGACATTCTCGCCGTAGATTTTTGCAGTTCCTTGCCATCCGATTCTTAAATTACTCAGCTCTTCAATTGTTGCGGCCTCTACGCGATAAGCCAATATTTCTCCAGGAGTGATTTCTGCACGATAACTTGCATACGTTACTATTGCATCAATTGAGTGCAAAGGATTAACATCCAGAAAAACTTTTACTGGGGCACCCGGTCGAAAATCAATATTGTTTTCAACCGGCAAGTAAATCAGTAACATCACTTTATCGATTTCCGCGACTTCCATTAATCTCTCGCCGGTAGAAATCGGACGACCGATTAATTCTGCTTTGTCGTTAAAAAGCAATAAGCCATCTTTCTCTGCAATGATATTCACGTGATCCAGCATTTCTTTAGCAAAGTTTCTTTTGATAATCGCTAAATCAACTTTTGCCTTAAGCAACGCTATTTCTGCATTATTTCGTGGATCTTCAAAAGCCCCTTGTGTCGCTTTCTTCAGTTCGGCTTGCGCAACAACCAGCGATTGTTCTGTAATAGCATATTCATTTCGATAATTTGTATCTTCATAACTCAGCAGTAGCTGCCCACGAGTAACCATTTCATTGGGTTCAACCGAAATTGATGCAATTACACCATCAATAGGTGCACTGATGACTAGGGGATCTTTGGCTACAATCTTCACCGGTCCTAATGTGCTGTTCTGAACTGGGATAACCAATAGCGCCAATATCAGAAATAGCATTATTCCCCACAATATCTTTTGTGACAGAAACCATGATTTGAAACGCTGCTGCAGATTGTCGAAGTACCCCCAAGCATGCGCGTAAGTATCAGCTAATCGCTTGAGCAAGAAAAGCTCGTCATCATTCCATGCCACCTCTCTCTCAAGCCACAATGAGCCAATAACAGAACCACATGGTAATCGCAAAGACACCCATACAGAATATGGCAAGGATAGATCTTTCCAATCCTGTTGAAGCTCTGCAGAAAGTTGTTCAGGAACAACTTTCACGAGTTTTTCCTTATTATTTCTTTCACTCAGATAATGGATGACCTGCGCCATCCAATGAATTTTTGGTGTTGTGCGATCAATTAAGTTACTGCCAGAGGCTCTTATGGCTTCAAAATTTCTATTCTTGGATCCAGATGCCTTGAAAAGAACGGCATACCGGTAATGGATAAGTCGCCGGGTCTCATTAACGATAAAGTAGTGAAGTGATAACGAATCAACAGAACTACGCGCATCAGATTCGAGTTGCAGCAATGTTGATAAAGTTTGATTAGATTCACCTTGTGGCTTATCTACCATAGCCTAATGAGGAAAGTTGAGAACAGCTTTTCCACTCATACCTGCTAATACATCCGGCACATTATTCTTAAAACTTGCAAAAATCCGTAGTGTCTGTGAAACGGGATCGACACGAGCACCTATTCGGGAGATATAGCTTTCATAACTTTTACCTGTTTCATCAATGATAATTGGGAAATTCATTCCTGGCTGTAACCAAGCAAGCCACTTTGATGGAACAATCATTTCAATTTCAAGGCTACTATCATCCAAAATTTTCATAATTTCACGACCAGGCTCAACCACTTCAAGCGTATGTGCTTTAACTTCAGTCACGCGTCCGTTCCATGGTGCTTTGATCACACAATCCCAATTCCGAACCGTTAACACATTGAGATCCGCCCTCGCTTTTTCATATTGAGATTTGGAAAGCTCAAGCTCAAGGGAACCCACCGCATTGAATTTTGATAAATCTTGATTATTCTTAAAAACCGCTTCTCTAGCCAAAGCTTCTGCTTCCGCCGCTCTTTCCTCTGCTCTTTGTTGAAGGCAATTAAATCGAACAAGCCTTTCACCTTGTTTGAAAGAATCTCCTTCCTTGAAATTAATTTCAGATATTCTAGCGATTCTGTTACTCGATAGTGTTAGTTCTCGAATTGGCTTGACTAGCCCTCTGATCTCCACTTTTGAGGCTGATTCAATGAGTTCAATATTGACTCTGTTATCATCTGAGTACATACCATGAAGATGGTTTGCGTTAGGAAACTCTACTGTACCCTTCGTTTCTTTCTTTTCAGCTATCTGGGTGGTCGTTTTTTTAATTTGAGCTGCAGAAGGAGATTCAGTTTCGTCTGTAAAATCTGCAAGACTGTTTGTCACGTAACCGAGAAGAACCAGGGCAAATGTAAGAGTAATATAAAAGAATATCCTAAACTGGCTTAGTTTTTTCTCGCATTTACACCAAGCTAATTCAAAGAAGTATAATATTTGATAATGCATACTAGAGCCTTATGTCAGTAAACTAACTGCAAAAATGCAATCTGTTTATGGGAAAATAATAAACAGTTTACCTAACAACTCACGGATTCCTTCCGCAAAAAAAAAGCACTAATTACATCCTATTTTCTTTTTGTTATTTCATTCAAGCTCACGCACTAATGAGCTATAGTCAAATCTGGTGTATGAGAATCAAGCGACCTGCTGTTTTTGATCT
>NZ_CADEGP010000109.1 GCF_902826915.1 uncultured Nitrosomonas sp. | reverse complement strand
GAAATAATTTAATCAATAGCGCACAAATTGCAGCTTGACATTTAGAAGGGCATCAGTAGCACCGTCTCACCTTGCGTATAGGCATGAAAGTTGCCGTGAACACCGCCATCGGTCCAGCCGCTGCTCAGTCCTACCACACTGTCTCGGTGTTGCCTTTAATTTTTAGCATATTCGTCTCTTCCGACAGATCGCTGACATCCTGCGCGGTCAAGGTCAGCTTGTTGTCGCCAACACCGTATAAAGCGATGGTTTCAATCCCGTGAATTTTATCGATCACGCTGGAAAGATCCAGATTAAAACCGCTGCCAGCCAGTCCTAGCGTATCGATACCCGAGCCGCCATCAACAAACTGGAAGTCATCGCCCAATATGCGGATGTAATCGTTACCGGCGCCAGCATCGAACGAGTCTGCACCGCCACGGCCAATCATGCGATCGTTGCCACTTCCACCTGCAAAACTTTCCGCAGCGAATGTGCCGGTAAAAACATCGTCTCCGGGTGTGCCGGGAAAATCTACATCATCATCGGTAAAGTCACTTCTGCCAAATATGATGTAGCTGGAGCCGGAATCGATACCATTCGAATCAGCATCAGGAGCACTGACAATCAAATCATCGAAACCATCGCCATTAACGTCCCCGGCGCTGCTGACTGACCAACCCGATCGATCATTCGCTGCTTCACCATCCAGACGGAAACCGTTACTGCCATCAAGGTCGGATAAATCCATTGTGGCACCAAAGCCGGATGCCTTGCCAAATACCACGTAACCGGAACCCAATATGGAGCTGTTCGGATCAGCACGAAGAGTGCCAATAATCACATCATCAAAGCCACCGCCGTTAACATCCCCTGCATTGCTCACAGAGAGTTTGTGAAATATAGGATCGTCCACTGTTTCACCATCCAGGCGGAAACCATTACTGCCATCCAGATTGGATAAATTAATACTTGCTATTGTTATTATTTCTGCCTCCGGAATAAAAAGAGATTTGCCGGTAATCTATCCATGGTCAAGAGTTTCATTTTCATTCTGACCATGAACCGGATGATTTGATAATCCGCTTTACCCGGTCGGATATTCCGTTCCATATACCGCAAATCGTTAATTTAATTTATTCTTATAAGAATTCTTTGACGAGATCAGGCATTGTGATCCCAAAAAAATCGTAATATGTAAAATCGCTACACGCCGCTCATCAGCGCACGTAAATCCATTTCCCATTTCTTTAACTTGTCATAAGCATACTGGCGTTGTTTTGGGGTAGTGCTATTGTGCATGCGTGCAATAAAGTCGCAAGTGTATTCGGATAATCTCAATTGATAAGCGCGGTAACCCGGGTCATCGGAACGATGCGTGTGCTCAATCAGTTTTCTTAATGAAGTGGTAGTCTGTTCAGGTGAGATGGATTCGGTAGCGAACTGACGCAATAATCTTAGCGTTTCTTGCTGCCGGCGTTGACGTTCGGTCATCCAAATTTCGGGATTGAAAGGCGAGGCTTCGATGCTGGTCTCGATTAATTGCCGTTGTGTTTTGTCAATGCTGCCGTATAGATTTTCGATGCGTTTGACAGTTCGCTTGATCGATGCATGCCGACGATCCTCAAGATCTGGCTGCAGATAGTCGCGGCGCAGTTCGACATTGCTTTTGGCATAGCGTTGTTCGAGATGCTGCCACTGCGCTTCACCTAAGCGCAATACGACGGGTGCGCTCAGTTGCACAGCCTGATCAAAGGCGGGAGCGATAATGTTTTGCAGTTCGTCGGACCAATGACAAATTTGGGTTGGCGTCAGTGGGCTGTCGATCTGGCTGCGTACAGAGGCTAACCAATCGATATATTCAGGAAGTTGTGTCGTGCGATGCCAGCCAAACCACTGATGAATTGCTTGCTTGGCGTGTGGCGCTTGTTCACGATCAAAATCAACGTAGCCATCCAGCCACCACCAGGCAAGCCGTGGCCCGTGATCATAACTCAGACGCGCCATGCTACAACCGCTGAGTAGCAATAATAATGTGATGAAGGCAATTCTTTTTAAAACAAGCTGCATGATAATTTAATTGCGAATGAGAAGAAATGTCGCTACGCGGTTAGAAACGGGTCCAAGATACTTGTTTAGTATACATAAATCGTACTTTATCACTTTCTTTTCCGTTGCGTCTGCAGCATCGTAATTGTTCGTACTGTTTGATTCTTGATAGGATTCCATTCATTTCGGAGTAGTATGGGCTGGCCCGGCCGTCATATGGCTTGTATCAGAAACCATAACAGACTAAACTTGGCTTCTATCTTCAGCGTGTAAGCTTAACTCTGGCGACAGTATTTTCTACTCAAGAATTTCTCGCATGGAAGAAAAATTACATCATAAACGCCCCAAATATCTGAACTTGCTTGAGTTCAGACACCCCATGCCTTCTGTGGTTTCGATTCTGCATCGTATCAGCGGTGTATTGCTATTCTTTCCGGGTATCCCACTGCTGCTGTGCGGTTTGCAGCTATTGCTACAATCGCCGCAAAGTTTTGAGATTCTGCAAGACTTTCTCAATAATCCGATTATCAAGCTGTTGTTATTGTTACCACTCTGGTTCTTTCTGCATCATTTATGTACCGGTGTCCGGCATTTGTTGTTGGATATACAAGTAGGAATCACATTGGAACAGGCGCGGACAGGCAGTAAATTAGTATTGATCGCGGGGTTCGTGTTGACCATAGTGACGGGGTTAATGCTATGGTAAGGCGATCCAGACTTGCCGTTACCGGCGCGCACTATGGCGCGAAGGATTGGTTAGCTCAGCGGGTGACTGCCCTTCTGATGACAATTTATTTGATTGTGCTGGCGGGAGTATTGTTGATTGTTGCCCCGCAAGATTATGCAGGATGGAAAGATTTATTCCAGTCCCAATGGTTGCGCATCGCGACTTTTGTGTTCTTTATTTGTGTTTTTTGGCATGCTTGGGTGGGTGTGCGCAATGTGCTTATGGACTATGTTCATTCCATGTCAATTCGCTTAATGATGCAAATCGCGGTAGTAACTGCTTTGCTGTTTTATCTAGTCTGGACTGCAGAAATATTGTGGAGTTAATGTGACGTTAATCGTAAGAAAGTTTGATGTGGTCATTGTAGGGGCAGGGGGCGCCGGCATGCGGGCGGCACTGCAGTTGTCTGAAGCAGGGCTGAAAGTGGCGGTGTTATCCAAGGTATTTCCCACTCGGTCCCACACTGTTTCGGCGCAAGGCGGAATTGCCGCGGCACTGGGTAATGTGACTGAAGACAATTGGCATTGGCATATGTACGATACCGTAAAAGGATCGGATTATCTGGGCGATCAGGATGCCATTGAATTCATGTGTCGCCATGCCAACGAAGTGGTATATGAGCTGGAGCATTTTGGCATGCCGTTTGATCGCCTGGAGAATGGAAAAATCTATCAACGTCCATTTGGTGGGCAATCGCAAAATTTTGGTGGCGCGCAAGCTACGCGTTCGTGTGCGGCGGCTGATCGTACTGGTCATGCGCTGTTGCATACGCTGTATCAACGTAATGTCAGCGCCAACACGCAATTTTTTATTGAATGGATGGCGCTGGATCTGATTCGTGACGAACAAGGCGATGTTCTGGGTGTTGCTGCGCTGGAAATGGAAACCGGAGAAATCCTGGTGTTGCAAGCGCGCGCAACCCTGTTTGCCACCGGTGGTGGCGGACGAATTTTTCAAGCCAGCACCAACGCATTAATTAATTCCGGCGATGGCTTGGGCATGGCCGCCCGAGCCGGAATTCCGTTGGAAGATATGGAGTTCTGGCAATTTCATCCCACAGGGGTATACGGTGTAGGGGTATTGATCAGTGAGGCGGTGCGAGGCGAGGGCGGGTATCTGCTAAATAAGACGGGTGAGCGCTTTATGGAACGTTATGCGCCCAATGCCAAGGATTTGGCCAGCCGTGATGTGGTTTCACGCGCCATGACCACAGAGATGAAGGACGGGCGCGGCTGCGGCGAAGAGAATGATCATTTATTGTTAAAACTTGATCATCTGGGGGCGGAAATTATCAAAACCCGGTTGCCGGGTATTCGGGAATTGGCGATTAAATTTGCTCATGTCGATCCTATCAATGAGCCGATTCCGGTTGTGCCCACCGCACATTACATGATGGGGGGTATTCCCACCAATTATTTGGGCCAGGTCGTCGCACCATATAAAACCGGCCCTGAGGAAATTGTCTCTGGTTTTTACGCAGTGGGTGAGTGTGCCTGCGTTTCGGTGCACGGTGCTAATCGTCTGGGCACCAATTCATTACTCGACCTTGTCGTATTCGGTCGTGCCGCTGCTGATCAAATTATTGAAGACTTAAAAACAAATTCGCATCATAAACCCCTATCAGGGGATGTTGCCGATAAGACGCTGAATCGTCTGGCGCGATTGGAAAGCCAGCAGAATGGCGAGAGTGTTGCGCAAGTTCATGCAGCCCTAGCCAAGACCATGCAAACCTACTGCG
This sequence comes from uncultured Nitrosomonas sp., assembly GCF_902826915.1. Lineage (GTDB taxonomy): Bacteria > Pseudomonadota > Gammaproteobacteria > Burkholderiales > Nitrosomonadaceae > Nitrosomonas. Next base: position 1,320 of record NZ_CADEGP010000109.1, on the reverse strand, counting down.
GTGTTTTTCGCTTTGAGGACATGCTGCAAAAAGGTGTGGAGAAAATTCTCGAAGTCGGTGAGCAAGTAGGACGCACAGAAATCAAGGATAAAAGTAAAGTGTTTAATACCGCGCGGATTGAAGCACTTGAACTGGACAACTTAAAAGAAGTGGCCATTGCCACGATGATATCGGCGGAAGCGCGGCGCGAAAGCCGTGGCGCCCATGCGCGTGATGATTATCCAAAACGGGATGATGTCAAATGGCTAAAACATACCTTATTTTTCAGTGAAAATAATCGACTGGATTACAAACCAGTACGGCTCAAACCGCTAACGGTTGAATCTTTCCCGCCCAAAGCCAGAACTTATTAGCGTCATTCGCCTGCTTTAAGTCTGGTCAAATCAGGTTTTGTATAATTTTTGAACCAACCATATAAATTCTATGAAGAAAAATAAATATGTTGTTCTATTAATTTGTCTTATTGTCTGTTTTCCCTATTCTGTTTCAATTTCTGCTGAAACCCGTTACGTATCAGATCAACTGGAAGTAACCTTCCGTAGGGGCCCGACTCTGAGCCATGCGATTCTCAGGATGTTGAAGAGCGGCACCCCTGTAGAGGTTTTGGAGAATGATGCAGAAACCGGCCATACGCGTGTCAAAATTTCTAATGGCATGGAAGGCTGGATACTCAGCCGTTATTTGAGCGTTGAACCTGACGCCAAATCTCAACTGGAAAGAATGCTCAAACAGATTGATCTTGCCAACGTAGATGAAGGTTCTGTGCGCGCTCAGTTAAAGGCCATCAGGGATGAGTATGAGGGGACACAAAAACGTTTGCAAACACTTGAAAATGAGAACAAGCAATTAGTAGATCAAATGGAAACGATTAAGAAAACATCCGCTAATGTGTTGCTCATTGATGGGGAAAATAAGGAATTGCATGAAAAATTAGCCACAACTGAAGAACGCCTCATTGCATTGCAATTAGAAAATCGTGAGCTGGAAAACCACAACCAGAAGGATTGGTTTATTGCCGGAGCCTTAGTTTTATGTGGCGGGATATTTCTGGGCCTGGTTCTTCCGATGTTCAGCAGAAAAAAACGATCTCGATACGGCGATTTCGGTTAATCCATACCAATCAATGGACAGAAGTGGCCTCGCAAATTTGGACAGTCCTTTAAGTGGTAATCTTGCTCAACCCAAGTCGTGCAATAGACGGCAAACAGAGGAGCGAGAGTATGAGAAGGACGAGAAGGAATCACGCAGCGGGATTCAAAGCCAAGGTGGCCATAGCGGCGATCAAGGGTGACAAGACACTAGCTGAGTTAGCGGAACAAT
>NZ_CADEGP010000108.1 GCF_902826915.1 uncultured Nitrosomonas sp. | reverse complement strand
ACGATGTTCCGGATCATTCGGTACTGTCTCGTTTCAGGACACGATTAACACAAGCGCATGCCTGGCATATCTTACAAGCTATGGCATACAACCTAAAAAGGCTGCCCAGATTGTATGTTAATAGACAGATGCCATTGCAATCACAGGAGAAATGCGCCTTCTGAGCCGATAATCATCGATAAAAGTGATTGCTCGCGTGATTTCAGCAAGAAAATTACTAAAAAATACCCCGTTATTCACATAAAAATCAGAAATTGTAACGAATTTGGAAATTCGTTGAATTTTGCAAAGGCCTCTTGTTATATAATGTTTTTTCTGATATTAGTACAAAATTTTTATACACTACCACTACTGGAAGAGATAGGAGCCTTAAAAGATGCCAAAAGAACTACAAAGTAAACAAGTGACTCCCTATGAACCAAAATCAGGTGAAGAATATATGAGTCCTGATCAGTTGTTGCATTTTCGCAAAATATTGGAGGGTATGAAAATTGAACTTAGTCAAGAAATTGATCGTGCTGTTCATACTATGCAGGATGAAGCAACAGTTTTTGCTGACCCTAATGATCGTGCAAGTCAAGAGTCTGACATGACGCTTGAGTTGCGCAATCGTGATCGTGAACGCAAGCTCATTAAAAAAATTGATGAAATTATTGGTAAGATTGATTCTGAAGACTATGGCTATTGTGAGAGCTGCGGTGTAGAAATTGGACTAAAAAGACTTGAAGCTAGACCAACAGCGACACTTTGTATTGATTGCAAGACATTGGATGAAATGCGTGAGAGACAGATAGCTAAATAGCAAACTAAGTAATAATATAAAGCTAAATCATTATAAGTTAATGGAAACCCTGTAAGAATACAGGGTTCTTGGGTATATATATTTAAGTGAGAAATTTTATCTCACGATTCTTCTTCTGCAACAGAATTAGAATCAGATTGATCTCCATCAGAAGATACAGCTTTCATACTTAATCGCAGCCTTCCTTTGTCGTCAGCTTCAAGAACTTTAACGCGTACCTGTTGGCCTTCATTAAGGTGATCAGAAACGTTATTGACTCGTTCATTGGCAATCTGGGAAATATGAAGTAACCCATCTTTACCCGGGAGGACGCTCACTATAGCTCCAAAGTCAAGCAATTTTAGAACTACACCATCATAAATTTTTCCAACTTCAACTTCTTCAGTAATATCTTCAATACGTTTTTTTGCGATTTCACCACCTTCGGCATTGACGCATGCAATTGTTACCTGGCCATCATCAGTGATATCAATCGTGGTGCCTGTTTCTTCTGTAAGCGCACGAATGACAGCGCCGCCTTTCCCGATTACGTCACGAATCTTTTCTGGATTGATTTTGAGTCTAATGATACGTGGCGCATGCACCGAAATATCTTCGCGAGTGGAAGGTAAAGCTTGTTTCATAATTTGCAGAATATGCATTCGCCCTTCATGAGCTTGTATCAATGCTGCATGCATGATTTCTTGGGTTATGCCTTGTATCTTAATATCCATTTGTAACGCGGTAATACCTTTTTCGGTGCCGGCAACTTTAAAATCCATATCACCCAGATGATCTTCGTCGCCGAGAATATCCGTAAGGACTGCAAAGCGGTTTCCATCTTTAATTAACCCCATGGCAATACCTGCGACATGAGCTTTTAATGGTACCCCTGCATCCATCAGTGCGAGACAGCCCCCACAAACCGAGGCCATTGAGCTAGAGCCATTGGATTCGGTAATTTCAGATACGACTCGCAAAGAATAGCCGAACTCTTCAGGCGAGGGAAGAACAGCGACAAGAGCGCGTTTAGCTAAGCGTCCATGACCGATCTCACGGCGTTTGGGAGTGCCAACGCGACCTGTTTCCCCTGTGGCATATGGGGGCATATTATAGTGCAGCATAAATCGTTCGTTATAGTCACCTTGTAGTGAATCAATTTTTTGCTCGTCACGAGCGGTGCCTAAAGTAGCAATAGCAAGTGCTTGCGTTTCTCCACGGGTAAAGAGTGCCGAACCATGTGTCCGAGGTAATACGCCATTACGAATCGTTATGGCTCTGACTGTGCGAGTACCGCGACCATCGATGCGAGGCTCACCATCTAGTATTTGATTGCGGACAATTTTTGATTCCAGTGAAAAAAATGCTTCCATAAAAACTTGTAATTCTGGCCCGTTCTCTGTGCCGACCTCAAGTTCACTCGATATACGCTCTCTAGTTGTTTTAATTGCTTCTGAGCGCGCTTGTTTTTGTTTTATCTTGTATGCTTGTCGTAGATCAGCTTCTGCCATACTGACGATTTTTTCTTCAAATGCGATATCTTTTGCTGGCGGTGTCCAATCCCATGTGGTCACACCGGCTTCATCAGCAAATTCATTGATTGCATTAATAACAATTTGCATTTGTTCATGGCCATACGTTACAGCGCCAAGCATAATATCTTCCGACAGCTCTATTGCCTCGGACTCAACCATCAGAACTGCATGTTGTGTTCCTGCAACGACCAGATTTAATTGTGTATCTTTAAGTTCTGAAGTGGTTGGGTTTAAGACATACTCATTATTGACGTAGCCAATGCGAGCTGCACCGAGAGGTCCATCAAAAGGGATCCCGGAGAGAGTTAGCGCAGCAGATGTGCCAATAATTGCAGGAATATCAGGATCTATTTCATTGTCAGCCGACATGACAGTGGCTACTATTTGTACCTCGTTATAGAATCCTTCGGGGAAAAGAGGGCGGATAGGGCGATCAATTAATCGCGAAGTTAATGTTTCTTTTTCGGATGGACGTCCTTCACGCTTAAAAAAACTGCCCGGTATTCTGCCAGCTGCATAAGATCTTTCTTGGTAATCAACAGTAAGTGGGAAAAAATCCTGACCGGGCTTTGCATTTTTTGCACCTACTATGGTGACAAGTACTACGGTATCATCCATCGTAACCACTACGGCGCCATGTGCTTGCCTTGCTATTTCACCTGTTTCCAGTGTAAGTTGATGGCGTCCGTAGGTAATACTCTTCTTTATAGATTTCAATTAATAATCCTTTTGCCTTTTGAATAGATTTTTCCAAATTTTGAATTACCTGCAGGCCAACGTATTGATTGCATGACAACTTGGATGGGGAATTTTGTTCGGATAGCTGCCAACCCAGTACATTAAACACATTTATTTACGTAAACCAAGTCGTTCTATCAATGTTTGATAAGTGTCAGTATTACGTTGTTTTAAATAATCAAGTAGTTTGCGACGACGACCAACCATGCGCAGTAAGCCGCGGCGGGAGTGATGATCTTTAACATGAATCTTAAAGTGTCCTATCAAGTCATTGATTCTGGCTGTTAAAAGTGCAACCTGAACTTCTGGAGAGCCAGTATCTCCTTCGGCTCTTTGATAGTCTCGCACTACCTGTGCTTTTTGGTCGATTGTAACTGACATAAATTTCTCCGGTTTAATTACCCTATTTAAAAGCCCCGCATTTTACTCTTTAATATTGCGCTTGTCCAAACCAGATAAGGTATATATTGCACTAAGTTTCGAGACAATAATTGGTGGTGGTGATTACAAAAATAAATATAGTATAGGCATAAGTAAGCGACAAGTTGTAATAATTCTTGACTCACTTTAGTGAGCATTTACTGTGTCATAGAATACTTCAGTGCTTATATAGAGTGTACGGCAATAAATCTAATTCCGAGTAACAATGATATTAAACACGTAGCACACATGAGTAACGTTTTTTTGTTTGTTAGTCGGATAAAATAAAGAAAAATGATGCGATAAATTCTCTATGATCCTGAATTAAATTTTTATGCTTGTGAGTTTTTACCTCCATTGCCTGAGGGATTAGTGAATTGATCATTTAACGCCTGAATGTAATCGTTAGCTTCGTTAATGATTTCATCAATTGTTTGCTGCGTAATTTCGTTCCAGCCCGCAGGATTTTTTAGCAACATTGGACGATATGCTGCTGTGCTTTTGTTGAATGCATGTAGATATTGTTTAAATGTTTCATGGTCATTTCCCAACTCTCTACCTAGTTTTCTCAGCAATCGATTGGCAACAGTACGTCGGATAGAGAAATGTACATAAATGATACCGATCAAAAGAAATGCTGCAATAGCAGCTGCTGCAGTTTCGCCTTGCATGAGTTGGGTCTGAAATGTTTTGAGAAGACTCCAAGATTCGTTCATAGTCAAGACGGTACCTGCCAAGATTGCCAGAGTGCCGAATACCAATCCATCAAAAAGTATGACTTTACTTTTCCACTGTTTTAACATTTCAGATAGCTTGTTAATCTTTTGATTTTTTATATCTTTTGCTGTTTGCTCGAGTTTTCCGACGATTCGATAGGAGCGTTCTACTTCGATTTGGTGTATCCGTGCATCGATATCTGCCATATCTTCTTCGCGTTTTTTCTCAAAGCGTTCTCGAACATGTTGATTAGCGATTGGAACAGCTGCGCTTGGATTATAAATACGATAAAAGCGTCCACTGATCAGCCCTACTTCTGCAAGAGAGCGTTGCCAAGCTGATACAACTTCTTCAGGATTATCTTCTTGTGCGGTAACATCGATTTGATTCAGGATGTATAGAAATTTATTAGCATCAGCCCGGTTTACACTGGCAGATACCAGGTAAGCCAATGTATCTTGCATGGCTTTTGGCTCTGGGTGGCGTGCATCAAAAAACACCAACACAAGATCTGATAAATTGATGATGTGCTGAGTTAAGCGCAATGTAGATGCACGCTGATTGTCAGCATCAAAACCTGGAGAATCAATGATAATTTTCCCGCGTATGTTTTCAGATGGACAGGTTTTTAATTGTAAATAAGCATCGATACGTTCTTGCCCAGCCTCAGAGATCTCATCAATACTGCGGCTAATCTGAAAAAATGGGAATCGTGGATCCGCATCAAGTGCAATACCAGGAAGAGTTTTTGCTTCATTGTGGCGGCTGAAGCAAATCACTGTGAATTTATCATCAACGGCCTGATTACCAGTACGTTGCAGCGGCATATTCAAATAAGAATTAATATAGGTTGATTTACCCGCAGAGAATGTACCCAATACTGCGATCATGGGCCACCATGTCACACATGTTGCATAAGATTCATCTTTATTAATCAGCCCCATGCTTTGACCTACATAGTCCATTTTCCTGAAACTTTTTACCGCATTGGCCAGAGTCGGATTGTCTGGGTGCTCATCGACAAGGTGTTTTTGTAGGCTTTTTAGGTGCTTATTAATTTGGGTCGAGTTGTGTGACATAACAATCCCTTTTCGTTTTTATAAAAAGTGTATTCTGAGCATGGAATAGATGATGAATTTTAGTAAATTCATTTTGCTTGTCTGTAGTTAATCTTTTTCTAATGAGCTATTTGATTTTCTATAAGAGGAATGTAAGTTCACTAGGCTATTCTATATACATACAGTAAAAAGATATTCTCATCGCAATGGATTTAGCACATTAATGCAGCTTAATGTTAATCGAAAACGGCTGACCTCATGATTCTATCAAGAACAATGATAGCTTGTCAGCAAATCATATTCTTAATATTGATGCTTAATTTTTAGAAATTGCAATTATCTCATGACCTAATATGGATTCGATTGAGCTCTGGTTATTTTGTGGTGCATTGCATGTTAAAAAGCTTCCTGATTAGTTACATTTCTCACAGTGGAACATACCACGCATTCGATCACGCCAAATATGCGCATCGCTATCTTTATCGCTTCAACCGCCGTTTTGATTGGGCTGTTATGGTGTTGCGATTGCTCCGTGCGGCCGTGAATACAAATCCTCTTCTACTCAGTATATTGAGAGTTTCTGAAGCAGGTAATTAGTCGTCCCTGAAAAATTCCCGTCAATCGCTATCTTGCGAGCAGCAGTTT
>NZ_CADEGP010000107.1 GCF_902826915.1 uncultured Nitrosomonas sp. | reverse complement strand
CAAACCTCTGCATGTCTATTCGATGTGATCGAATAGATCAGCGTTTCCTTAGCTCCGCCAGAAAAGATAATTGTATAAAACTGAAGACTCTAACTAGGACTTAACAATTCATCGAAATTTCCAGCCTACATACCTACTCCAGACACAATTAAATTTACACTACCCAATTACTATTCGTTAGGGCATTGGTATTATTGGTTTTATTAATCAAGTGCAGCACATGACATAATTCTAATTTGAATAATGATGTAACTTCGATTATGCTATCTACGGAAACAACAAATCAGAAAAATATAGAGGGTTAAATGATTAAATTTTCACTATTGGCAGTTGCATTTGCGGCATTAACACTAACCGCATGTGAAGGTAAAAAAAGTCTTGACGGTTATCCTATGGATAAACCGCCTCCATCCGCGTATGCTCCTAGAGATTCTGAGCCTACTTTCGATGCAGCAGACACTCAAAAAACAAATAAAGAAGAATCAAGTAAAGACCAAGAGTAATGTAATGGGCGAATCACTACTTCAACGGTATCAAAGCACCGAAAGTAGTGATCGCATACACAGACAGGCCCACTTAGCTAAGCACCAGCGAAGAGTCTCCGGTATACGATAAGCATAATTGGAAAGAAGGCCAAGTGCAGTTCACATCAAGTGAACAGCGAAAGTTGCTTCGATTTAGACAACCAGGTAACATCTTGAATTATTTATGTATCAGAATTTGTGCATAAAATAGCAGGCAATAAAATACGAGTCGAAAAAATTGAAAATTTGCGATTCTGAAAGAGTGTTAGGAAATTCCTGTACGCTGCTCGGCTAAATGAAACAAATAACAAAAACTGAGTATGAATTCGATAAATAATCGAAGTATTGTTGCGTGATACACGCCTACTCTAATAGTTATTTTTTCTAAAAAAATCTTAGAAACTAACATAGCTTAATTAGATTGTTAGCTCAAAACTTGCTTGAATGATTTACTAAATCCGTTATATACTGCAGGACTTACTTTAAGAAATTTTTATAAGGAAAATCAAATAATGAAATATACTCTTCTTATAGCAGCATCTTTATTGATTTTAACGTTGGCTGCATGTGGTGGCAGACCTAGTCAAGCATTACCTGAACAAGAAAAAGAAAACTATGAAAAACTCATGCGTGGAGAGGCGATTGAATGTCCACATGGTCTTGATGGAAATGGTAATTGCTTAAAAGAAGGGGCTGATGCTCGTCCTTATGGTGGCACTAGCAAACCTGGACATTAAAATTTTGCACATAAAATAAGAATAAGAAATTATCCCAATTTCTTACAGAACAAAAGATAGAAGAACCGCCCTTAGTGGCGGTTTTTTTATTCTATGAAGTAATCAATAAGCGCCCATTACTGTTATCGCGAATAGTTGCATTTTGTACCTGAAATTCACAAATCAAGTAGGACTTGGCTGCAGGGCATACTCAAAAGAATTGTACCTGCTCGTTTAAAGATAGCAAAGAAATCAAGCTTAGAGTGATTCAGCACACCTACCACCAACATCAAGTGTTGATAACGACGCCGACCAACTAGAATTTCTTTCACGCTTGAGCATTCTAGCACCTGCAGAGGGATGATTCAGATGCAATTCGTCTATCCGGCGCATTAGCGCAAGCTCTTCCGCTGATGGCGGAGCCGGTTGGTAGTACGCCGTTGAGCGTGCCACATCCAATAGCTGGCATTGCTGCACTAACGACAGTTTGCGAGCTCGGTCTATCATCGCTTTACCCTCAACAATCCCGCCTCAGGTAGAGCGCTCCTTCTAAAAAATTATTCTCCAGCGTGAGTGACGTGGAGTATCTTGAGATCAGGCTCGGCGGCCTTTGTCCTTGAATTATTCCCGAATACATCAATTGCAGATTCCTGTAACGGCTGCTTCCATTCCGAAATCTGATTCGGGTGCACATCAAATTGTTCAGTTAACTCAGCAAGTGTCTTGTCACTCTTGATCGCCGCTATGGCCACCCTGGCTTTAAATCCCGCTGCGTGATTCCTCCTCGTCCTTCTCATACTCTCGCTCCTCTGTTTGCCGTCAATTTCACGGCTTGGGTTGAGCAAGATTACCACTTAAAGAACTGTCCGAATTTTCGAGGCCACTTATTAACTAGTTAGATATCAATTTCTGATATGTTTTATAAGACATGCTAGTATTGCTATTGTCTACAGTAAGTTCTGAACGAGTGCAGCGATAAGAATAAGGCAATGTGCCAGAATTGAGCGTTGAGCACGGACCTCGAATAGATATAATCAAGAGTCATGTAATGCACAGAACCAGAAATCATAACAACATTGCAAGATAATTGTGGAATGTAGAACTATCATTGTTATGTAAGCATTTCTTGTTCTTGACAGTAATGGTTAAACAAAATCAAGCAAAAGGGGAACCATCGTGAAGCAATCACTTGAATCATCAAAAAAACAGCTGCTATCTTCTATTTCAGCCTTGCTTCTTCTGACTGGAATTTCTGGTTGTACGCTGATTCCGGAGACTGATCCTGAACGTGGAGCGACTACTGTTACCCAAGATCCCTTTGGAGATAGTTATACAACGGTACAATACCTTGACCAAGGCTGGGACATTGCTGACAGCCTTTGGTTTTATACCACCACGCAGGGATCGAATCTTATGCCTTATGATTTCTTCATGGTATTGGAACAGCAAAAAAAACCCGAGCTTTTCCGTGCCGATGAAAACATGAACTCTTATCGTTACTTACCTCAGAAAGCCACTTCCAGTAATCCGGATGCATTACCTGTCGGATGGGTAAAAGACAGTTACAGGGATAAAGAATACATAGGGTTGACTTGTGCTGCCTGTCACACCGGGCAAATAAACTATAATGGTGTGGGCATTCGTATTGATGGCGGCCCGGCCAGTGCAGATATGGATAGCATTATGAAGGATATTACGAAAGCTATGCACCACACTCAAAGGGATAAGGAGAAAAAAGACCGATTTGTCAAGAATGTACTTGCGCTGGGCAACTACAAATCAGAGGCTGAAGTACTTAGTGATCTGGAGAAATACAAACAACGCCTCTCCAACTATATAACTATTAATCGCAGTGTCGATGAGGACGGCACTAATATTCCCTACGGTTATGCACGACTGGATGCGTTTGGGCGTATTTATAACCGCGTGCTGGAACACCTCGTCAATGATAGCGTATTAAAAGAACTATTGAGTGACGGTGGGGCAATGGGCAATACAGGCATGACAGAAGAAGAACTCAATAAGATCATGCAAAATGTGGACAAGATTATGACAGGCGATCAGCGCGATCATTTGGTTGCGCGTCTTACCAAAACACTCGAGTGGGAGCAATTAGGAAAATTGCGTCAGAAATTGTTTAATCCACCTAATGCGCCTGTCAGTTACCCTTTCTTGTGGGATATACCGCAACATGATTACGTGCAATGGAACGGGTTAGCTTCCAATGCCGGGTTAGGTCCGCTTGGACGTAATACCGGAGAAGTTATCGGAGTTTTTGGCACGTTAGATTGGAAAGAAGAAAAAGGGGTTAGCATATCGACGCTTATCGGTGGACAAGCCGCTGGAACCAAAAAGATTAGCTTTGATTCTTCCGTCAACGTACACAATCTAAGCAGAATTGAGTCACACCTGGATAAACTGCAATCCCCTATATGGCCGAAAGAGATTCTGGGAGAACCTGATAAGGAACGTGTTTTTCGAGGCAAATTATTATTTAATCAATATTGTGAAAGCTGCCATGCCAGAATTGATCGCACCGACCCTCAGCGTCGCATCGTTGCAAATATGTCTAGAGTCAGCGATGTAGGGACCGATCCGGTTATGGCCAAGAACGGCAGAGAGTACCAGGGCTACTCGGGTATTTTGCGCAACCAGTATGTAAGCGTAGGTATTGGAGATATTTTACTCGATCAGAAAGCACCTGTTGCCTCATTGCTGACAAAAGCGACCTTAAATGTAGTAGCCACTCCAGATCCCGACAAATGGTTTCTCCGGCGCTGGGCCGATTGGCTTGTAGATATCGGCACGGCATTTGTCCGCAACAAGATCAATCCTTCGCTAAAACACGGTAATTATGATCCTGATACGACAGTCGATCCATTTGCTTCATTAAACGCTTATAAGGCGAGATCATTAAATGGCATTTGGGCGACAGCGCCCTACCTCCACAATGGATCTGTACCAACGCTCTATGATTTATTGCTACCCAAGAAACGCGAAGGTGACCCGGAAGATGGTGAATATCGACCTGACGAATTCCAAGTGGGATCGCGCGAATTCGATCCTGAGAAAGTTGGCCTTAAAAGTGAAGGATACGACGGCTTTACCTTTGATACCCGTTTAAAGGGCAATAGTAATGCTGGGCACGAGTATTCATCCGGCGGAACGGCTCAATCTGATGGCAACACTTTGCCGAAACTCAATAAAGAAGAGCGGTTGGATTTGCTTGAATATCTTAAAACTCTGTAATTAGAATCTTCAGCTATCATTTATTAATGAACAGGGAGTAATGAAATGAGTACAAATTATCTAGAGCGCTACGACGCTACCGCCGACGCAGAGAAATTTCCCTTAGTTCGCCGCTGGATGGATACCGAACCTTTGCCTTTTTTTAAAGAATTGCGTGCCAAACGTCCCATCCTGGTAACACCCGACTGCACACTGGTAACACGCTTTGATGATGTCAGAGAAATACTGACCATGTATAAGATTTTTACCGTCAAGCCATATGTCCCCAAAATGGATAATTTTTTGATGGCACATGATGATGACGCACTGCATACGCGTGAAAAATCATTGATGCAATTCATGCTGAATCGTGACGATTTACCGCGCGTACGTAATATGATTGCAGATATTGCCAAAGGGATTCTAAGCAATGCCAATGGGCAGATTGAAGTGGTCAACAGTTTCTGCCGCATGGTTCCGGCAACATTGGTACAAAACTATTTTGGACTGACCGGGGCGAAAAGAGAGGATTTGATTGAATGGTCCTACTGGAATCAATATGATACTTTTCATAACCAACCTTTCGACTTAGTTCCGCCGGAACTGTCGCAACGTATTATTGATCGTCACAATGAAACTTCCAAGAAGCTAAGCGACTTTATCACTATGCTGATTGCAAAACGCCTTCTGGCAGTTAAGATTGAAAAGTTGACATTCTCAACGATCGTGAGATTGGAGGATGATATTGTTACTCGAATGCTGCGCACCAGCTTTGCAAAAGAACTGGATTTCGATATTAAACGTTTAGGTATTAATGCGGGTGGATTACTGATTGGTGCAATCGAGACGACCGCTCAGGCCGTGGCGCAAGTACTGCAATACCTGTTTCAGCATTCGGAATGGCTGGAAAAAGCAAAAGCTGCCGCGCAGAAAGATGACTCCACTGAATTCGACGGAATTATCTGGGAAGCCTTACGTTTTGTTCCGATCACGCCCTATTTATTCCGGACGACCGCAAGCGATTATACTGCCGCAAAAGGCACCGACCATGAAACAGTATTACGGGCAGGCACTCATGTGCTGCCCGTGACTTTATCGGCTACGTTCGATGAGCGAGCCTTTGAGTCGCCGGAAGAATTTATCCCACAACGTAACTGGTATAACTATTTTCATTTTGGGTTTGGTGCGCATCAATGCCTAGGACGTTATGTGGGCATGGTCATGATTCCTGAAATGATACGTCAAGTATTTCTTCAGAAGAATATTGAACCCAAAGGCAACATTGATTATAAATCTGGCCCGTTCCCGGAATCATATACACTGTCATGGATTACTGCGCAATGAAATTCTCAGTTCCGGCTTCGATATGCGTTTATCAATTTGAATAAATCCGCTCAGATTAATATGAAGCAGAAATAATTAAAGGCTATGTAGTAATTAACTGTTGAAATTGTCTTGTTCTTCCAAGTGATCTTA
>NZ_CADEGP010000106.1 GCF_902826915.1 uncultured Nitrosomonas sp. | reverse complement strand
CACCTTGGCTTTGAATCCCGCTGCGTGATTCCTTCTCGTCCTTCTCATACTCTCGTTCCTTTTTTGTCGCCTATTGCACGACTTGGGTCGAGCAAGATTGCCACTTAAAGGACTGTCCGAATTTGCGAGGCCACTTCTATCTCTCTAAATAATTATTATTTATTTCAATAGAATTTTCAGGTTTATGATCTTTTTTGATAGTTCTCAATTTCACCCCCTGTAATTGTTGCAAGTCACTAGCCTGTCTTTATAAAACTCTTGACTTTTATTATAGCATGGGTCAAATTATATAAAAGATTATCTATGAGTATTATTGATCATTAATGTATATTTTCATCATGAGATGCTCACAATATTAATCTAATCAATAAATACAGGATAACAAGATGAATTCAGTTTCCGTAAGCCCAGAGGATTACAGTTTTTATAGTGCACTCAGTCATCCGCCTTCACGGGTTGCAGGTAATACGCCTGATTTGTCTATCTACCGTCCAAAAGGAGTTCCTAAATATGGTGCTTTTCATTTCAAGGCACCCGTTGAGGGGTTGTTGCAAATAGGTGGCGCACATAACGCCGAAACTGACTGGTCGGATGATTTCGAAATTGCCTGGACGAAAATGGGTAGCAAAGGGCCGTTGGTTCTCTTTTTACATGGTGTTCCAACCAATCGTTTCCAATGGGAAGAAGTACAGGGGCAAGTATCACGTTTTTGCGAAACGATTTCTATCGACATGCTGGGAATGGGTGAAAGTTCCAAACCACGCTTATATGGCCGCAAAGATAATTCATCCCCTAATGCGATGTGGCATTGGATTAATGATGTCGACTACATTGAAAGATTGATGCAACAAGAATATCCGGGACGACAATTTATTTTTATTGCCGATGACTGGGGAAGCGGTATTGCTTCGCACTATGCCGCAATTCATAACAATCGTTTAAATGCGCTCGTGCAAATGGATCCGATCGCCTTCGACGGCTATCCGGTGAATGAAATACAGGCAATAGGCAGAGCCTCCGAAATTCCGAATACACCAGAAGGCGATGCACAATTTGCAATGCTGCTCGCAGCATTTGATCAGACATTAGTGCAGATTCTAAAGTCTATGGTGTACGATTCTTCCAAATATAATCAATATAATCTGCGTTCTCTGACTTTTCCTTATGTTGATGTGGACTACGAACGCAATGGAAAGAATGATGGTGTCACCGATGTCGCCAGATCAACAACCATGCGCCTAAAACTACATAACTTGCGCGTACTATCAGATCGTGCAGCTATTCTCAGTCCATCCTTGCTACTGCCTCATCATCCACAATGCAATCCCCATGGGGTTCAATACCAGAACATTACCGTTCCGACACTGATCATGTGGGGTGAATTTGACAACATGATGCCAGCAGCGCAGACACAACGGTTTGTTCATGTACTAGGGACAGATGATGTGCAAATTACTTACATTCCAAGAGCGGGACATTTTCCGGCTACAGACAATCCAGGCTGCGTCACAGACACTATCCTTAATTTTATTCGTCGTGTTATGGGACGCAGTGCGCTGGCTGATATCTACATTGGAAATCAGGGTATCTGGAAAGGCGATGAACGCCAGATGATTCAGGAATTACGGGTGCTGCATGGCATTGCCGATTGATAAAGCAGAAAATTTCATGATAGTAATACTGGACATTCCATATTTTATGAACGATTTAATGAAAACAATGATGCTTGAATCGGATTTGACTTGCCCGTATTGCGGTTTCATTAAACAAGAAACCATGCCCACTAATGCCTGTTTATATTTTTATGAATGCACAGGCTGCAACACACTATTAAAACCGAAACCGGGTGACTGCTGCGTCTTCTGTTCCTATGGAGCCGCGGTATGTCCACCCCGGCAGACTGAGACGAGCTGCTGCAACCTTTTTTGATAAGTATCACATGATTGCAGGCAATAATGACTTAAACATTCAAACATGGCTGGAAGAGCATGGTGATTACCTATTCAATTATGGACTTTTAAGAGTAAAGAATACGCATGTCGCTGAGGATCTGGTTCAAGAAACACTGCTGGCGGCAATATCCGCTAAAAATACTTTTTCCCATCAATCTACCATTCGGACCTGGCTGATTGGCATACTCAAACACAAGCTGATTGATCATTTCCGACGTCATGGACGCGAAGTCGCCGTTGGCGATCTGATTGATCAGGATGAGGAAGACAATCTGGATAACTTTTTTAGAGCCAATGGCCGATGGATTGAAAAACCGGAGGCTTTTCCTAACCCAGAATCAGTCTTTCAACAAAAAGAATTCTGGAAGATCTTTCAGGAATGTTTATCTGGACTGAAACCAAAGCAAGCTGAAGTATTTCTTGCTAAAGAAATTCATGGAATGAGCAATGAGGATGTCTGTAAGGATTTTGCACTCAGCCCGACTAATGCGTGGGTAATTATGCATCGTGCTCGATTGTCCTTGATTAAGTGTTTAAAAATTAACTGGATAGACTAATAGTGGGTAAATTAAATGTTGAATTGTAAACAAGCTAGTCAGTTGGCCTCTCGATCAATGGATGAAAAATTACCCTTGTGGAAAAACATGACGTTACAAATGCACCTGATTTTATGCCGTAGCTGCACTAATTTTACGCGGCAACTTTACTTTTTACGCAAAGCCTCACGTCGATCTAAAACTAACCTTGACTTTCAGTTAACTGACGAAGCAAGGCAACGTATCGCTAATGCGCTAAAGGATATGCAAAATGGTTAATAATTGCATTAAGAAAATACCAGGCCGAAGTGAAGATTGGGTCAGCGTATGCAAAGATGGCGACCAGAAATGATAATGAATGAGGAGAATTAATAAATGCTACAAGCCGTCACAGAAAAAGCATCCGATTCTTCAGCTATATTGATTGAAATTGGAAAAACTTTTGGAGGTCATGTCCCCAACGTTTTCAAAGCCTACGCCGAACACCCTTCATTACTTGCAGCCAATTGGGAGAAATTCAAGGCGATTATGCTTCAGGGCAAATTGCGTCGTAAAGTCAAGGAGGCCATTGCGGCGGTAGTCTCTTATGATAACAACTGTAAGTATTGTGTTGCAGCGCATAGTGCAGCATTAACTAGCATGAAAGTAAGTGAATCGGAAATTACTGCCATGTTTCAAGACACATTCCCTGATGATTTTACCGACAAGGAAGCCGCACTGGTGAAGTTTGCCCGTAAAGCCAATCTTGATTGGCACAGTATCGGCAATGCTGATCTCAAGGAATTATTGGTTGATCTTAAAATTGAGGCATCTGAAATGCTGGAAGCATTAGGAACGATGGAGCTATTTATCGCATTTAACCGATTCGCTGATGTGATGGGAGTTGAGGTAGATTTTTAATCAAACCAGCAAGCCGCCACTGCATAAGACCATTTTCGCCGAACTCCTAGTTATTGTTACCGTAGGAACAAAATAACCGGTCTTTGGCGTCATACTTTTTGCGGGCAAGGCACATATTAAATGCAGTTTGTTGATGACATAAGCCAAGGTGATTTTTATATCCTGCCGGTAAAAAAGTTGACAGGATATAAATGGTTTATCGATAGTTTTTGAGATGTTTGCCAAGGAAATCACGAATGAGATCAGCAATCTCCGTGCCATGTGTCTCTAGGGCGAAGTGTCCAGTATCAAGCAGATGTATCTCCGCGCCGGGAAGGTCACGTTTATACGGTACTGCCCCGTCGGCAATGAATATCGCATCATTCTTGCCCCAAACCACAAGTGTTGGAGGGGTATACTCTCGAAAATAAGCCTGCCACTGAGGATATTGCGGAATGTTGGTGCGATAATCATAGAACAAATCAAGCTGGATTTCGGCATTGCCTGGACGATCAAGCATCGCCTGATCCATAGTCCAGGTATCAGGACTGACCACTGATGCATCCTTAATGCCGTTAGTGTATTGCCATTTCGTCGCTTTAATCGAAGTTAACCAGCGAAGGGCTTCGCGTTCAGTTGATCTGCCTGTTTCCCAATAAGCCTTGATAGGATCCCAGAACTCGCCAAGGCCTTCCAGATAAGCGTTACCATTCTGGACAATGAACGCATTTACTTTGTCTGGATTGGCCGCCGCCAACCGGAAACCCACGGGCGCGCCATAATCCATCACATAGAGAGTGTAATGTGTAATGGTAAGATATTCGAGCAGTTTGTTAATCACTAAGGCATAGTTATCAAATGTGTAAGCATAATCATCCCGGTCAGGCATTGCACTTTGGCCGAAGCCAGGATAATCCGGCGCGATAATGCGGTACTTATCTGCCAGAAGAGGAATAAGGTTACGAAACATATGAGATGAGGTCGGGAAGCCGTGCAACAATAGCAGGACGGGGGCGTCTTTGCTGCCAGCTTCGCGGTAGAACACGTCTATACCATCCACGTTTGCGGTGCGGTAATTCAGCTGGGGTGAGATAACAGCGTTTTTCTTGTCAGCGTTGGCTGCGGTTGATAGAGGCAGTGCTGTAAGCAATCCCAATGTAGTAGCCGTTATCAGAATTGATTTAAAGTTCATGACAATCTCCTGTATAAATAAATAATTCACGCGGCAGTGCGTGACAATGGGTTAACCATTGGGAAGTCAACCTCGATTTGGGCTGCTGCATTGATAAAGCTGGTCAAGGAATCGAATGCCACATGTATAAACATTTCGACAATCTCAGCCTGCGTGTAACCTGCCGCCTTGACGGCATTAAAGTCGGCGTCAGAAACATGACCACGCTTTTGTACCACACGGGTAGCAAAGTAAACGGCGGCAGCCGCTTTCGGGTCAGACGAAACTCCACTGCGATTTACCATGATTTCGGCAATCGCCAAGGCAATACGTTCGCGGGTCTTGGCATCAAGCTTACTCTTGCTTGATGCTTCGTTAAGATGCATATAGCCTTCTAAGGCAACTAGGCTAATGCTCAATATTTTTATCAAATTGGGAACCATGCCCAATTGTTTTTTTACAGCATCCAGTAGTGATAAAGCAGCCGGAGGGATTTGATCTGGAGTAGGAATTTTGATTCTGTTCACGATGATTCTCCAAGTTAAATTTAGAAAATTTGTTCGTAGCGCACGATGCGTAGCGAACAGTTAAACTTTCTCATATTCCACTTGAAGTTAGAATACCTATAAATCACAATAGATTATTTCAATAAATGGAATAATCTATGGGTAGACTACATTTAATGACTGTCTTCGTGGCAGTTGCTGAAGAGGAAAGCTTTGCAGCAGGTGCGCGGCGGCTCAGTATGTCGCCGCCTGCTGTGACACGAGCAATTTCCACCTTGGAGGATTGCTTGGAGGTAAAACTGCTTAACCGTACGACACGCTACGTGCGAGTAACAGATGCTGGAAGTCGTTATCTCGACGATTGTCGTCGGATTATCCATGAAATCGACGAAGCCGATGAAGCTGCTGCGGGGATCAATGCAGAGCCTCGGGGTCATTTAGCTGTTACAGCGCCAGTTATGTTTGGAAAGTTATTCGTTATTCCCGTGATTGTAGATTATTTACGACGTTATTCGGATATGGAAGTGTCAGCAGTCTTTCTTGACCGCGTTGTCAACTTGCTTGAGGAAGGTTTTGATGTTGGTATCAGGATTGGCCAATTGCCGGATTCCACTATGCGAGCAATCCGGATAGGCCACGTCCGGCGCGTATTGTGCGCTTCTCCTAGTTATATATCGAAATATGGATTGCCATCCAACCCGAATGAATTGATTCAGCACTCCATAGTTTCCGCCAGCGGTGTTTCGCCTGTTATGGATTGGAAATTTTTTCCGGATATCTCAGTAAAGTTAAAGCCACGACTGACCGTGACTAGCAATGATGCCGCTATTGAGGCTGCTCTTGCAGGTATGGGGGTTACTCGATTGCTTTCTTACCAAATTCAAACCCATTTGGCTTCAGGACAACTACAAACATTATTGACTGAATATGAACCGCCGCCGCTACCTATCCATATTATCCACCGTGAAGGTCGCTATCCCTCAGCAAAGGTCAGATCATTTGTTGACCTTATGGTTGCCGCACTTCGCACGAGCTATAGTCAAATCTGGTGTATGAGAATCAAGCGACCTGCTGTTTTTGATC
>NZ_CADEGP010000105.1 GCF_902826915.1 uncultured Nitrosomonas sp. | reverse complement strand
TGAAGCGGCTGATCTAAGATAGCGATTGATGCGGTTTTTCAGGGCCGACTATGTAGTTTTAAACAGATTAATATATCAAACACAAGATTAGTTTGCCGTGTTTGGTAACCGAGCTACGCGACATTTCTCGTACTTGTGTAGATCTGATCTGGCAATCACTACGTTAAATCGAGTGATTGCCAGATCAGATCGTGATTACTGTATATCAGAAAAATACTAATTCCATATACAAGAAGGATATGCCTTTGGGCAGGCAGATCTTAAACCACCGGACGGAGTGCTAGTTTGCCTTTTCCAGCGCATTACCTCTAAAACTTGATTAACATATTTGGGGATGCGTTGCCAAAATATGTAATTGGATTTTAAATCATCGCGTGCGAATACCAAAAGCTCCTGAACTGTTGGCACATGGCCTTTTTTATCGCCGCGCGTATTTAAATAATTGACTTTCTCAACTGTCGGTGCGATAGGTACAATTCCTGAGAGCTGAGAGAAATACTTGTAAGCTCCTGGGGGGGAATACTGATTACCACGAAAATTCAACCCTGGCTCATCCGGATAAACATCCGGGCAACCGAGAGCCCCTCCCATTTTTACCATGGCTGAAGTGATTTGCTTGAGATATTCGCGTGGATAGTTTATTTCTTGAATCGTCATGGTGTTGGGAAAAAATGTACGTGCTTTCTGTTGCACAATGATTAGATTGTCAAACCATTTATCAGCCTGAGCCGTTGTCAGCGGTGTGACCGCTTGCCCCATGGCCGTTTCTATCATGCCGATCCCTTCGAAATTCGGGTGAGAATTGTAACGCTGACCCAATGCCTTGAATAAGGCGATCAAGCGGTCGCGTACATAGGGATTCCATAATTTAATATTTCGACCATCGATGGTAGTTGATCCCCAATCTCTGAATGGAAATGCACCACCTTCATATTTGGGTGCTTTTAAATAATCCGGTATGAGCTTCCAGTCAGCCTCGAATGATTTTGTCTGCACCTGAATAACCAAGCGTTTGTTCATAGCAGTGAGTTTGGCAAGATGCTTGTCGATGGATGAGAAATCATATACGCCGGGAGATTTTTCCAGCCAGCCCCATAAGTACCGTAGTTGCATTCCACGCAGCGCAGGTGTTGCTTTTAATTCTCTATAGACTTTTGCCATGTAGATCGGATCGTCATTAGCCCAATTTTGAATGGTGTAATAGTGACCTGGATGCCATTTTATGCCGGTGCTTTTAGTTGGAATTGGGGCTGCACCTACTATTCCAGCAGGTGCAACAATCATGCATATAACGAATAATGCCGCAATGGCTAGAGCATTTATCCGTCGGTTAATGGTGGGTAAGATAATTCTCGATTTTATGAAATTTATTCTATCCATATAAGTTTCCTTTGATGATTTTGAAGAAGTTTTGGTGTTATCCAAAATTTGAATAATGTTTCAGAAGATTTTCTAATTCACGAAATACAACCTATGATTGAAAACCGTTTACGTGTCTATTACATATGATTACCTCCCTTGAGTTTTTCTTAAAGTAATCTCTGGTTTCGGGTACTGTTCTATTTCTGATTGGAGAAATTCGTGAGCGTCTTTCAGAAATGCATTATTCAGAAAATAATGTTTACTAACCCGAGCCAGAGATTTTTTGAATGCTGCTGTAAAAGCAGAAGGTTGGTTTTTCTAATGTTCAGATGATCGCTCTTATTCTCTTCGGCTTGCCTAGCAGGCTATGCTGGAGATGTGATACAAAAACTATCTTTGGGAGTTTTTACAAGAATTATTTGTGTTGCTGATCATTTTCAAGAGAATACGGCATATGAATATCCACAGAAGTATCAGCTTAACCCTACTAAACAATCAGTAGTTTTGGTATCTGTTTTATCAGACGGGTAATTTTCTGGCGTAACATTAAAGGGCGAACTGACCAGCGAATTATTTGTAGTAGTTTAGACCTGAATCGACAGTTACGAAATTTGGTGAAGTATTTGTCGAGTCCGGTCGTGACTACTACAGGTATAAAGTAATTAATTCTTTATGCACGAAGGGTAAGCACTCGGGCAGGCTGCTTTCAAGCCCCCTGAAGGAGTAGTTCTTTGATTTTTGAAGCTCATTACCTCTAGAACTTGATTGACATACTTGGGGATGCGTTGCCAGAATATATAATTGGCTTTTAAATCATCGCGCGCGAATACTAGAAGCTCCTGAATGGTCGGTACATGGCCTTTTTTATCACCGCGCGTATTTAAATAATTGACCTTCTCAACTGTTGGAGCGATAGGTACAACTCCGGATAGTTGAGAGAAATGATGGTAAGCGCCTTTAGGAGAACCAGTAAAATTTAAACCGGGTTCATCCGGATAGACATCCGGACAACCGAGCGCACCTCCCATTTTTACCATTGCGGTAGTGATTTGTTTTAGATATTCGCGTGGATAGTTTATTTCTTGAATCGTCATGGTGTTGGGAAAGAATGTACGCATTTTTTGTTGCACAATGATTAAATTGTCAAACCATTTATCTGTCTGCGCGGTTGTCAATGGTTTTACCGCTTGTCCCATGGCCGTTTCTATCATGCCAATACCTTCAATATTGGGGTGTGAATTGTAGCGCTTACCCAGTGCCTTATGTAAGGCAATAAGTCGGTCACGCACATTCGTGTTCCATAGCTTAATATTATAGCCGTCTATAGTTTTAGATCCCCAGTCTCTGAATGGAAATGCACCGCCTTCATATTTAGCTGCCTTTAAATAATCTGGTATAAGCTTCCAGTCAGCCTCGAATGATTTTGTCTGTACTTGAATAACCAGGCGTTTGTTCATGGCAGTAAGTTTGGAAAGATGTTTATCGATTATGGAGAAATCATAAACGCCCGGTGATTTCTCCAACCAGCCCCATAAGAAACGCATTTGCATTCCACGCAATGCAGGCGTTGCTTTTAATTCTTTATAAACTTTTGCCATATAAATCGGATCGTCATTAGCCCAATTTTGAATGGTGTAATAGTGACCTGGGTTCCATTTTACCCCAGTGGTTCCGGGAGGTATTGGCGCTGCTTGTGCTGTTCCGAAAGAAGCATGCATTATGCATAGAACGAATAAAACCACAATGGATAGAGTATTTATTCGTTTATTTTTAATCGGTAAGATAACGTTTCGTTTCATAAAATTATCAATTTTCATATCAGATTCCTTTGTTGTGTATGAGCAGGTTATTGTGTCGTTTAAAATTTGAAGAAATGTTCCGGAAGGTTTGCTGCAATCTGCAAATGAAAATTATTTACACATGATTACCTCCATTGAGTTTTTTTACAGCAATCTCTTTTCTCGAGTATTGTTTTATTTCTGATTGGAGAAATTCGTGAGCGCCTTTCAGAACTGCATAATGTAGAAAAGATAATGCCTGCTTCCAAAGTTGAAAATTTTTCAATGTTGAAATATATAAGCTATTGGCTCTTAAGATTTCATTAGAGTTCGATTATCTTACTTATCATATAGTTATTATTTGTGGGAAACGAGATGCGTAATCCTATTAATGAGGGCCTTGTGCGATATTGCTTGAGTTGCTTACAATAAGGACTCCTCTGAATACTGCATATGCATCCCACAAAAGTATTGCTCAGTGCTATTAGGTCACTAGTGATCTGGTAGCAACTACTAGTCATCATACAATTGGAAAAAATTATTAATTCCTTATACAAGAAGAATAAGTGCTTGGGCAGGCTGCTGCCAAGCCACCTGATGCTGTAGTTTTCTGACTGTTATAGCTCATTACCTCTAATACTTTATTGACGTATTCTGGAACGCGTTGCCAGAATATATAATTAGATTTTAAATCATCGCGTGCGAATACCAGGAGTTCTTGGATAGTTGGTACATGACCTTTTTTATCGCCGCGTGTATTTAAATAATTGACTTTCTCAACTGTCGGTGCGATAGGCACTGTGCCCGAAAGTTGAGAGAAATACTTGTAAGCGCCTGGGGGAGAATATTGATCTCCAGGAAAGTTTAAACCTGGTTCATCAGGATAAACATCAGGACATCCGAGAGTTCCTCCCATTTTCACCATCGCTGAAGTGATTTGCTTGAGATATTCGCGTGGATAGTTGATTTCTTGAATCGTCATGGTATTGGGAAAAAATGTGCGTGTTTTCTGTTGTACAATGATTAAATTGTCAAACCATTTGTCAGCCTGAGCCGTTGTCAGCGGTGTGGTCGATTGCCCCATGGCCGTTTCTATCATGCCGATCCCTTCGAAATTCGGATGAGAATTGTAACGCTGACCCAATGCCTTGAATAAGGCGATCAAGCGGTCGCGTACATAGGGATTCCATAATTTAATATTTCGACCATCGATGGTAGTTGATCCCCAATCTCTGAATGGAAATGCACCACCTTCATATTTGGGTGCTTTTAAATAATCCGGTATGAGCTTCCAGTCAGCCTCGAATGATTTTGTCTGCACCTGAATAACCAAGCGTTTGTTCATAGCAGTGAGTTTGGCAAGATGCTTGTCGATGGATGAGAAATCATATACGCCGGGAGATTTTTCCAGCCAGCCCCATAAGTATCGTAGCTGCATTCCGCGCAGTGCAGGCGTTGCTTGAAGTTCTTTGTAAACTTTTGCCATATAGATTGGGTCGTCGTTTGCCCAATTTTGAATGGTGTAATAATGACCTGGATTCCATTTGATTCCAGTGGTTCCGGGAGGTAGTGGTGCTGCTTGTGCTGATACCCAGGGAGCAAGAATCATGTACATGATAAATAATATTGCCATGGATGTAGCATTTGTCCGCTGCACTATATTCGATAAAATAATATGTGATTTCATGAGATTATCTCCGGTCATATAAGACTCCTTTGATGAGTTTGAAGAGATTACGGTACTACCCAAAATTTAATAAATTGCTTTAAAAGGTTATCTAATTCACTTGATATTACTTGTGAATGAAAACTATTATTCACGCCTTGGATTTCTTAAATAACACCCTCCATTGAGTTTTCCTTGTGTAGTAGCTTCTTTCGAGTATTGTTCTATTTCTGATCGGAAATTTCGTGAACATCTTCCAGAGATGCATCATCAAAATAAATATACCTACTATTCAGAGACGGAAAGCTTTATTAATGTCGAAATACGTAAGGTACTGGTTTCTGATATTCCAATATAATGTATTTATCTATCATGGGGTTGTGCATTTTTTGGGAAGAGTGATCGCAAACCTAACTATGAAGGTCTTGATCGAGAATTTCTTCAGTTGCTGACAGTACTCCCCCGAATACTGCGTGCCAATTCCACAAAAAGTATCACTTAACGCATTTGATCCACCGGCAGATCTGGTGACTTTGCTAGATGAAATGTTGGAAGCTTATATTTTCTAACATAGTATGGCAAAGTCAGTCGACCAGCGATTTATCAGATTTAAAATACTGTCAGACGAGAGAAATCCATTCTAAGCAGTTATATAAATTTATTTTATTAAGCTATCGCTTGATGATGGTTGGTTTTCGTGAGCCGAGAAATTTTCTCTCAAGGCGAAAGTAGAATTAGAGCTGTGTAAAATGAGCAAAAGATCTTAATTATATGTATTTGTTACAATGGTTGTCTTTTCGACTCAAAATTAGCGATTACAAATTAGACTGCGTATTTGAATACGTTTGTTGTTACATTATCAGTATTAGCCAGCAACTAATACTATCATCTGCTCACAACATACTCGCATCATCAAGTAGCTTGATAAATTAGGTTTTTATGTCGCTGAATTTTTTTCATAAATAAGTAACGATATTACGTAGGTCGCTAATGTTTCGGCGACTGTGGTCATTGCGGATTTTTTCGTCATTAATTTCATTGTAGTTTTCCTTTGAAAATTAAATTCTCATCAATTTAGTTTTTCCTAATCTTGATAAATGACATCAAATAGTGCGAGATATTTTCCCGCACGTCAGTACTATACGTGGGAATATTGACCACGTCAATAATTATGGTAATTATTCTAAATAGTAATGTTAAATATTATCTATGTTTTAATTCAGTATGTTATGAATTTCTTATCGAGTTATTTGCTTTTTAGTGAGTGATCTAGGGACGATCGGGCCAAGTTGCATATATCCGTGATCAATAGGTATTTCTATTAATCTCTACCGGGTTTAATTCCTCGCCCCTTGGGGCGTAAAATATTCGCGTGAGCGAATATATACATAAGCGACATAACGTAACAACATTGCTTTATCACTTGGTATTTCCAGCGAAATATCGTCGCGCTGTGTTCGATGAGGCAGTAGATAAGAGACTGCGAGATGTGTGAGGTATGCTTATTTTCATGGAGTCCGAAGTTTCATAAGATGAAGACATGAAA
>NZ_CADEGP010000104.1 GCF_902826915.1 uncultured Nitrosomonas sp. | reverse complement strand
CAGGCGGTATCGAATATAACATCTGGAGAGATTTCTTTATCGGCGCAGATGCACGCTATCAGTTGACTGCCGGTTCTCTGGACGGCACGAAGTTTGGTGGCATGACTGTCGGCGGTTATATCGGCATAGGATTCTAATCCCGATCAGTAATAATTTTACTTTGTGGAGATGAAGTATCCCAGATAGGTGTGGCTAGTACCTCTATGAATCAAGAAAAGGAGAGCGAGCGTTATGATCGACTCTAACTGGATATCATGCTGCTGTTTTAGCAGCACCAGCTTTCGCTCTTTTGAGAGGTTAACAAATACAAACTCTCGGCTTTGCCGAGAATGATTGAACTCGGAAGCCATTCCATTGATATATAAACACTATTTAATAAAAAATGAACTGACAGAATAAATAGTGGCGGAAGGTCAATATCGAATCCACGAATGCTATCAATTCATTTGATATCCCTTAAACTCTGTTTCTCGCAAGAAATCATTCCAAACAAAAATGGGATCAACCAATGGATTGGTTGGGATCATGAAAGTCACAAGGTCCAGTACGCCACATCCTGTGCGATTAATGGTATACCAGGCACCTTGAAGCACTCCTAGAGTAACAATAGTCAAGCCAGAAACTGGTGTATCTTTTTGTCCGGTTAAATGGATATTTTTCGGCAATTCTATCCATCCAGTAGCCACATTGGCTATACCAGAGAGAAGCTTCAAGCCTGCTTTGCTAAAATATGAATTTTCAGTTATTTCTTCATCTGCCATGGCTTGAGACGAAAAAAGAAAAGACAGAGAAACCACTAAAACAAATTTGGAAATTGATCTCATCAAAACTCTCCTTTTAATTGTAATATTTTTTAGCATTATCGGTAGTATTCGTTGACATTGCCACTGAATACCTTCAGCAGTTCTTCGTAACCAACAGATGACTTGGCGACAATATTATGCCACTGGGCTTCAGTGTAATTTTTCTGACAAAACGTCATAAAATCAAAAAACCAACGATTGATCAAATCCATATCCGAAGCAACACCGCCATAAAGTAGCTTCAAAGTATAAGGCGCATCTGAGATGCAAAGCACACAGAAATAACATAAATCAGGTTAAAACAGTAACCAGCTCAAGTAATTCTCGCGCCTTATTGCTTGCAGACACATAGATTTTTCTTTTGCAATAAATTTCTTGGTGTTATAATTGAAGGCTTTTGATGCCTATCATGGGCAAAAAAACAAATTTTTACTTATCAACTAACCAAGAGGTTACGCCTTATTTATGACGACTATTAAAGTTAAGGAAAATGAGCCATTTGAAGTTGCAATGCGACGCTTTAAACGTTCTATCGAGAAAACAGGAATACTAACAGAATTACGTGCTCGTGAGTTTTATGAAAAACCAACGGCAGAACGGAAACGCAAACTTGCAGCAGCAGTGAAACGTAACTACAAGCGTTTGCGTAGTCAATTGCTACCACCAAAACTTTATTAAGTCATCATAGTCAGAATTGCAAGTGGTTGAGCACCATTTTCAACTGTCTTTGAATATGGAATATCAGGATCATCCATGATACCTATTGATTTAAAACAGAAGATTACTGAAGACATGAAGATTGCGATGCGAGCGGGCAATACTAAGCAGCGTGACACCATCCGCTTATTGCAAGCCGCCATCAAACAACGAGAAGTTGATGAGCGCATAACACTTGACGACGCAGCAGTCATAGCTGTTATCGAAAAAATGCTCAAGCAACGGAAGGATTCAATTACTCAATACGAAGCAGCACAGAGATTTGATCTTGCCAATAATGAAAAGGACGAGATCTCGGTCCTAAATACATATATGCCAAAACCTTTTGATGCTTCGGAAATTAATGTCTTAATTTCCGAGGCAATAACTGAAGTCGGTGCAGTAAGTATGCAGAACATGGGAAAAGTAATGGCGATACTAAAACCCAAGCTTGCCGGACGAGCAGATATGGCCAAAGTATCAATGCTGATTAAAGAAAAAATATCGACCTAGTATCATCCGCTTAACGACTGTATTTTTTGTAACTTCAGTCGCGATAATTTCTTTTATTTGTTTGCGGGACGTATTATTGTTTTGAATAAATGATTCCACAAAACTTTATCCATGACCTGCTCAATCGTGCTGATATTGTTGATACGGTTGATCGCCATGTGCCACTAAAAAAAGCAGGCGCTAACTTCGTTGCATGTTGCCCGTTTCATAATGAAAAAACTCCCTCATTTACGGTCAGTCAATCTAAACAGTTTTACCATTGCTTTGGTTGCGGCGCACATGGCAATGCAATCAGTTTTCTAATGGAATATAGTGGATTGAGCTTTGTTGAAGCGATACGTGATTTAGCAGCTTACGTTGGAATGCAAATGCCCATTCAGCAAACCGCCGCACCTCCCAACCCGGTCGTTCCGAGTGATTCAGAGAATTATTTCGCAAATGATCATCACATTAGCAATCCAGCAATATCTCCTCAAGATCTTTTAAATGTAATGCAAGTTGCCACTCGCTTCTATCGGGAGCAATTAAAAAACTCTGAAAAAGCAATCTATTATCTTAAAAAGCGTGACTTGTCGGGTCAGGCAGCCGCACGATTTGCTATTGGTTACGCACCAACTGGCTGGCAAAATCTGGAAACGGTTTTTTCAGATTATAAATCTGAAAAAACCCGTAATTTATTAGTGCAGGCTGGATTAGTCATCGTCGGCGATGAAGCTAAGCAATACGATAGATTCAGAAATCGCATTATGTTTCCAATTCTTAATCAAAAGGGTCAGATCATTGGTTTTGGCGGGCGGGCATTAGACGATGAAGAACCCAAGTATCTGAATACTCCGGAAACGATTCTATTTGAGAAAGGGCGCGAATTATACAATTTATTTTCTGCGCGTCGCGCTATTCGCGAAGCAAATTGCGTACTCGTTGTAGAAGGATATATGGATGTCATATCGCTTGCGCAGCATGGGATTGATTATACAGTAGCTTCATTAGGTACAGCCACAACCAGCTTTCATCTGCAAAAACTATTGCGCCAGACTGATCAAATCATTTTCTGTTTCGATGGTGATAAAGCGGGCAGAAAGGCAGCTTGGCGAGCTCTTGAAAACAGTCTTGCGCTGCTTTCAGATGGCAAGTTTCTGAACTTTCTTTTTCTGCCTGATGGTACAGACCCAGACAGCTTTGTGAAACAGAATGGAAGAGAATCCTTTGAGCAGCAACTTAAACAGTCAGTACCCTTGTCAGAATTTCTATTTAAGGAATTATGTTCAAGAATTAACCTCCAGACCAGTGAAGGTCGAGCCAAACTGATACATGATGCCAAGCCGCTATTGCAGCAAGTAACTGCACCGGCACTTTCGTTGATATTATTGAGACGCTTGGCAGAGCTCTGTAACATTAATCAGCCTGAGCTGAAAGAACTATTACAAATAAATCCATCTTACAAGAAACGCACAGTAAAAAAGTCAATACGAAAACAACCCGTTACAACTTATCGCTGGTTAATCATGATGCTATTGCATAACTCAAGTTATATCAATAAGATAGACAGGAACTTACTTTCGGGGCAAAAGGAGGACTCAGAAGAAATTGCCGCACTAGAAGCATTGATTGAACTTTTTGATAAATATCCACACTTGATTAATAGCGAAGCGCCAACTTCAACAATAACCGCTTACTTACAAGACAATTCACATAGAACATTGTTTGAAACTATCGAGAGTGAAATTTTAGAGTGGAACGACACAATTGATTTAGAAGCAGAATTTTTAGGTGCGCTAGAAAAACTACAGCAAGTACAGCGCAAGAAACGCATCACAGAATTATATAGCAAGTCTTTGAATACCCTTACTGATGATGAGAAACGGGAACTACTACAACTAGCGATGCGATGAAACCAGTTTAGAAAGTGCCAGCAGTAATGAATTTTGCTATAATTCTACGCTTTCAGCTATAAATTAAATTATCCATGTTATTGGGAATTCAGTATGCCAAAAACAAGAGCAGGCGAGTCTAAAGATACAAAAAAAGAAGTTTTCAATAAGTCATCCATAAAAAAAACCGAAAATATCGATAAAGAAATGGCAGAAAAAAAAGTGAAAATAACTGCAAAAAAAGCAATAGATAAAAAAAACCTAACAAAAATATCTGTTAAAGCTACAAGCGCGGTTGAAACTTATCAAGTGGCAGTAGAAGAAAATGCTATCGATCTGAGTGAAACCAAGAAAACCAGAGGCAGAACTCCAAAAAAGAACAAAACAAGCATAGGTAAGGATCAGATTGATAAGATCAGTACTGCCTCGATTACCCAAAGTAGCAATTCACAGCCTCAGGATATTGAGGCGCGTCGCATGCGCTTGAAAATTCTTATCGGATTAGGGAAAGAGCGTGGATATCTTACCTACGCGGAAATCAATGATCACTTACCTGATGATATGCTGGATGCAGAGCAAATTGAAGGCATCATTAGCATGATTAACGATATGGGCATATCTGTGCATGATGAAGCACCAGATGCCGAAGCCTTGCTAATGTCCGATGCAGCCACAACTGTAGCTGATGAAGATGTCGCAGAAGAAGCAGAAGCCGCACTTTCAACAGTAGACTCCGAGTTTGGACGCACGACCGATCCAGTGCGTATGTATATGCGCGAAATGGGTTCAGTTGGTTTGCTCACGCGCGAAAGTGAAATTGAAATTGCAAAGCGCATCGAAGGTGGATTGCGCCACATGATTCAAGCAATTTCAGCCTGCCCTCCGATTATTGCAAAAATAGTCGACTTGGCTACTGAAGTTGAAAAAGAGACTATGCGCATTGATGAGGTTGTCGATGGGTTATTAGATGCAAACGCGCAAGATATTATCAATGAAGAGTTTCCTGAAGAAACTATCGAGCAGGAGCTGGCCTCCAATGATCTCGATGATGAAGAGGATGACGATAGCGATGGCGCAGCAATTGCCAGCGCTGATTTGTTAAAACTTAAAACAGATGCACTTGAGCGTTTTGCGATTATTCGCCAGATGCATAACGAAATGCAAGTCTTACTTGAGAAAGATGGATCCCATCATCAGGGATACATCAAGTTACAAGATGAAATTTCGGCTGAGTTAATGGCCATTCGCTTCTCTGCAAAAATGGTGGAAAAGCTTTGCGACACTCAACGTGAATTAGTTGGCGATGTGCGCAGTTATGAGCGCAAAATAATGAATCTGTGCGTATCCAAAGCGAAGATGCCAAGAAATCACTTTATCAAGACTTTCCCTGGAAATGAAACAAATCTTGATTGGATAACGCAAGAAATCGATATGGGAAAACCTTATAATCAGGCACTCGAACATTACAAACCAGCAATTCTTGAAGAGCAACACAATTTGTTGGCACTTAGAAGCAAGATTGGTATTCCAATAAAAGACTTGAAAGAAATCAATCGTAAGATGTCCACAGGCGAAGCTAAAGCTCGTCGTGCCAAACGAGAAATGACGGAAGCAAACTTACGTCTGGTAATTTCAATCGCGAAGAAATACACCAACCGTGGATTACAATTTCTTGATTTAATCCAGGAAGGAAATATCGGTTTAATGAAAGCAGTGGATAAATTCGAGTATCGCCGTGGCTACAAATTTTCAACTTATGCAACATGGTGGATACGGCAAGCAATTACCCGCTCAATTGCGGATCAAGCGCGCACCATACGGATACCGGTGCATATGATTGAAACAATCAATAAGATGAATCGTATCTCACGGCAGATACTGCAAGAAACCGGGCAAGAGCCAGAACCGGCTGTACTCGCGCAAAAAATGGAAATGCCCGAAGAAAAAATTCGTAAAATTCTCAAGATTTCCAAAGAGCCTATTTCTATGGAAACGCCGATTGGCGACGACGAAGACTCACATCTCGGCGATTTTATCGAAGATGCGGCTACAATGGCACCAGCCGATGCAGCAGTCTATGCCAGCTTGCGCGGTGTAACAAAGGATATATTGGATTCTTTAACGCCACGCGAGGCCAAGGTGTTACGCATGCGCTTTGGTATAGAAATGAACACCGATCATACTCTGGAAGAAGTAGGAAAACAATTCGACGTTACCCGTGAACGCATTCGCCAAATTGAAGCTAAAGCGTTACGTAAATTACGTCACCCTGCCCGTTCTGAGCGTCTACGTAGTTTCCTAGATACTGGGAACAATTAAAATACAAATAAGGGTCTGTAGCTCAGTTGGTTAGAGCAGGGGACTCATAATCCCTTGGTCGCTGGTTCGAGTCCAGCCAGACCCACCAATAAATTAAGCACTTAGAAATTTATTTTCTAGGTGCTTTTTTCATTCTAGCTCGATGTAGGCTGGGCGTAGGAAAATAATGAGTCGGCCCTGCAAAATTCACATGACTGTGGCGGAGGCTTTGTATACAAGAAA
>NZ_CADEGP010000103.1 GCF_902826915.1 uncultured Nitrosomonas sp. | reverse complement strand
GATCAAAAACAGCAGGTCGCTTGATTCTCATACACCAGATTTGACTATAGCTCTCCATGAGTCGCAAAGGTGACTGCTATGATAACGCGCCGATGGAAAGTTTCTGGGGGATACTTAAAACCGAGCTGGTGCATCATAGAAGATTCAAAACACGACAACAAGCCATTCAGGAGATTGCCGAATATATAGAAATATTCTATAACCGGCAGAGAAAACAGAAAAGGCTGGGCTATTTGTCACCAGCACAATTTACGCAGCGATACTATGCTAATTTGCTTGTTGCTTAAACCGATGGACTCCATTTTTGACAGCACACATCAGTTGACCGAACACCCAACCCAACAGCATGATACCCAGCCAAGGTAATGCAGGATAGAGCACGGTGTAGGTTTCACCGAATACCGGCACAAAAGTGATCGACAGCCAGAAGGGAACCTCGCCGTCTGTTTGCCACAGCGTCATGAGCAATAATTCGCTGCCAACTATGGGTTAAATCCTACAAAGGTACCTAACGCGACATAGGATTGAACTATTGTCTGAGATGCCCGCTCACAAAACGATTTACCAAGTACTGTATTATCTGCTGGAATTATCTGTATCTGTCACAAAAGCTCTTCCACATGAGAGACCAGGAACAATGGGTAAAAAGTTAGGAAAGGACCAAATGTTACGTAGCAATTTGTATCATTCTAACTCTTTTACTTAAGTAAATTGGTCAGCATTATAAGAGAGCAGCCTCCAACAGCCATTTTACCAGCTACCATTACAAGCCTTTATCAGTTCGTCTCCACGTCATCAAAATCGCCAAAAAATTGATTCTCAGGATAGAGTGTCGCCAACCACCTATTTTTGGGCTATTAAAGGGAAGATTACATGACGCGAATATCTGTACTATCAAAGCCAGAAGGAAAGGAATTTGACGAACCGCCAATTTTTGACAGTATCGACCGTAAAAGATATTACGATATAACAGTGACATTGAAGAATGCACTCAATAAACTGCGAACACCTGCCAATAAGGTATATTTTTTAGTATCTTACGCTTATTTCAAAGCACGAAAGCGTTTTCATGACGGAAAATTCCGGGAACAAGATATTGAATATGCGCACCGTCTGTTAAATATTGACACAGCCTTAGCTTCATTATTATCATACGCTAGAAAAACGCGTCTTGAGCATCAAGTCGCTATTCTGATTATATTGGGGTATCGCTCGTTCAATAATTATAGTTTGGAAGATATAACTCACCACGTCTATTTGCAAATAAAAAGCTACAAAAGCCCGCGACTAATTTTTGCGGATATGATCGATTATTTGCTAGCACGTAAAATTGCGCTTCCCCGTTACCGACAGTTCGTTAATATCATTTCTGATCAAATTCAGAGGTATAAATTAGATATTCATGAATGCCTTGCCAAATGCCTGGACAATCAAACAAAATCGAAACTGGATGCTCTTATGTGCCAGGATGATGATAAACATTACAGTCTGCGGTTTATTAAGCGCTATAATCAGTCATTGCGTCCGGGGAATATCCGCAAGAATCTGGATGACTTCAACCGTGTAAAGTTGTTGTATGCCTTAGTTGAAAAACCGTTCAAAGCCCTTGACCTTAATCACGAAGGGGCGATGTATCTAACGCGTTTTGTCGCGAGAAACAGGACATTACACTTGTCGCAAAGAACGGATGACACACGTCATGTTTCACTGATTGCTTTCATAGCTTATCAGTATTTTCAAGGGCACGATACATTAGCAGATATATTGCTACAGTTCGTACAAAGTGTAAAAGACGCCGTGCATGAGCAACTCAAGAATCAACGCGCGCAGAATACGCCCAGCAAAGCCGAACCTCTCACAATGCGGTGACATAGGCAAAATCATGCCTTGTTTCACCACTTGAGCAGATTTCATCGCTGGCCTTTAATAGAGATCTAAGTCCAAACGAATGCCTACTGGAAATCAGGGAAGTATTAATGTCCCGGCAATCAGCGATTGATAAATGCCGAAACACATTGTTCGGGCTGGAAAAAAGCTTTCAGCCAGTTGAACAAGATAATGCTTATTATTCAGCCTTAGAGATCAAGTCCCGTAAATTACAAAACCGGATTGCTGGAATATTAAAATCGGCTGAATTTACTGGCCATAAGGAATTGGTTAACGCCATCCGATATTTCCAGACAAAAGATATCATGGAAAGTACAGCGCCAGTGGGCTTCTTGTCAGACCAAGAGCAGGAATACCTCAGAGACGATAAAGGTAATTTCCGTATATTCTTATACAAGGCTGTACTTTTTCTCAAAGTTGCCGAAGCGTTAAAATCAGGAAGTCTCAGTCTTCCATATTCTTATAAATACTGCGAGCTCAATGATTATCTGATATCCGAAAAACAATGGCATGCCAAACGTAATGTTTATATCAAACAGGCTTGTTTGGAAGATCTTGTTGATATTGAAAAATCACTCTCCATTTCCGGGAATGAGTTAAAAGCATCTTATGAGAAAGTTAATCAATTAATTTCACAAGAAAAAACGCCTTATATCACATGTCGAACAGATGGTTCGTTTATTATACGAACACCTAAATTAGAAGAAAAGGAAACCTATTCCATAAGCAATATATTGCCGCATAAGAAAGATGTTCCTATTCAGGATGTTCTTTCCGTCATTAGTGAACAGACAAGATTCTCCGATCAGTTTATACACGATACGCTGAGCATGCAGTATCAACGTCGTGAGGATAAAGCACTTTTTGCCGCACTCATTGCTTATGGCTGCAGTGTCGGTATTCCGCGGATGGCACGGATTACCAGAGGGCAGGGTCAATCCATACTGGAGAATATTGCACGGCAATACATGCATATTGATAATA
Organism: uncultured Nitrosomonas sp.; assembly: GCF_902826915.1. Lineage (GTDB taxonomy): Bacteria > Pseudomonadota > Gammaproteobacteria > Burkholderiales > Nitrosomonadaceae > Nitrosomonas. The sequence continues at coordinate 3,679 of NZ_CADEGP010000103.1, read as the reverse complement.
TAAAACGTGCCAATGATAGTGTTCTCAAGAAGTTAGACGAGATAGCGGACTATTTTAACGCCTCCAATTTACGCCATACATCAAACGACGGCCAGAAAATAACATTGATGGCTGCTCACTCAACGCCAGTGTTTCGTACAAATATCACGGCACAGGAAAAGGAGTTAGCAGTTACATCTTCCTGGATGATCGTTTCGCCCATTTCTATGCGACTGTCATATCGTCTTCAGAACGGGAGGCCTGTTATGTACTGGATGGGATGATGCATAACTATATCGTCAAAAGCGATATTCACTCGACCGATACGCACGGTTTCACAGAAGCAGTGTTCGGTCTCATGCACATGATGGGCATTACATTTGCGCTACGCCTTAAGAATTTATCAGATCAAACGCTTTATGGTTTCAAGTCTACAAAGGCGAACAGGGACGATTTCATCACGCCAAAGAAAAATCTCAATATCGATCTTATTAAACAAAACTGGGATGATATTCTCCGCATCTCTGCCACAATTAAATTACGCTACGCATCTTCTTCTCAACTATTCAAAAGGCTCAATTCCTACAGCAAGCAGCATACGCTTTATAAGGCTTTGAAATAATTTGGAAGATTGCGCAAGACTCTGTTTATTTTAAGGTATATGCAGGATATCGGATTTAGGCAAGCTATCGAAAAACAGCTCAATCGTGGCGAAAACAGTAACAAATTCTCAAAAGCTGTTGCTTTCGGAAATAACCAAGAAATCATGTTTGAAGAAAAAGAAGAGCAGGAAATTGCTGAAAATTGTCGCCAACTCATCAAGAACGCCATCATTCTATGGAATTATCTCTATCTGGTCAAAATGTTACAATCCGATGACCATGCCACGGCACAATACGCGCTTGTAACTCTGAAAAAAGGAAATGTACTAGCATGGAAGCATATACTGCTTCATGGAGAATACGATCTTAGTCGCGAAAACACCCATGATGACTTTGGTCTCGCAGACCCCAAAATTATAACTTTAATCTCTTCCGGGTTTAATTCCTCGCTGCTTGCGGCGGGGTGCTTTATTTTGCTCCGCTCCGCGCGCCCTGCGCCTATCCCCGCGGCAAGCCACGGGGAATTGCAAGTTCAACAACGCCTCAGATCATGCCACGACTACTACGATTAAGTTTGGGAACTGAAATTGTTAAGATAACAAATACTTGCTTTAATCAGAAAATTCCCATCTCGTTGAGCATAACTTGATTTACCTTATGCACATCATACTTTTCTTCAGCGATTTCACGTGAGCGTTGCCCCATACGCAAAACTAACTCTTCATTTTCCATAAACCTTAGCATCGCCTTTGCCAATTCATTTACAGAGCCTACCGGAACAAGTAATCCATTATCTTCAGCGCGAACTGTTTCTCTGCAGCCTGGAGCGTCAGTTGTAATAATCGCCCGACCCATAGACATAGCCTCGAGCACGGAGCGAGGCGTACCCTCACGATACGAAGGCAGCACATACACGCTGCACTGGGCAATAGCTGGTCGGACATCGGATAAGCGACCAATATTTTCAATGGTGCCTTCTGCTATCCAAGTATCTAATTCCTCTTGTGCAATAGAGCTGGGATTTTCATCAAGCCACCCCACTAATGTAAAGCGAACTTTTGGGTATTGCGCTTTGACAAGCTTGGCGGCGGCAGCGTATTCACGGATTCCCTTGTCGACCAAGAATCTTGCAATCATTAAGAAACAAGGAATGTTTTTAGGTATAGGTGTATAACTATAATAGTCTACATTAACACCAGAACCATTAACTACGCACGTAGGAGCGTTGGGCTTCAAAATTCCTAGCTGATGAAACAATTTGAGGTCATCCGGATTTTGAAAAAATATTTTATGTGCTCCATTAAGTGAAATTGCATACAATCCCTGCACTAATCGTCGTAACAAACCACGTTGGTTTTTTTTGCCTTGAAAGGCGTAGCCAAGCCCTGAAATCAAGGCAAATCGATGAGGCACATCGGTAATTGAGGAAGCCATCATGCCATAAATAACAGGCTTTATCAGATAAGCAAAAACAGCTTCTGGTCTTATCGTTTTGATTAGTTGCAGCAACTGCCATGTGGTGTATAAATCTGCTAGAGGATTCATCCCCGCGCGCTGCATAGTCACTTTATGAAGTACTAATCCTTTATTTAATAGTTTATTGCGCAAATCACAATCAGCTTCCAAGTCCGGTAAGGCAACGTGCACTTGGATTCCTCGCTCCAAAAGTGCATCAATAAGGTCACCACGAAAAGGTAGTAAATCATCGGCAAAGCCGGCAATCATTAAAAATTTCATTGTTCGGCTAACCATGCCTGAAGCATCAATATATTCTTATAGTTAGAATTCAAAATTACTTTATTTCGATAAATGTTTCGCCCATTTCTACTGAATGGTCACCGGGTGAAAAATCCCTATCTTTCGTATTTATCTTTTCCATGATTAGCCTGTCGGAAAATTCAAAAAAGCTGATAAAAAGGAAGAGTTCAGCAATGTAGTCCTAGAAAATCGCAAAATTAGCGAAAATTCACCTCAACAGAAGCTATTTTTACCCTCAATATGCTCGATTTGGCAGATTGAGGACGGATTCATCTTATGTATGGCACTACGTAATTCGATCAACCCCTAATGTCATTAGCCGCTTGAGATTGAATACCAGCGCCCGAATACCCACCTGAAACTGCACTTTCACCAACCCGCGATAGCGAACTTTTTTATTGCGATGCGCAAATACCCGTTCATAGGGTGCACGAATGGCTGATAACCAGCGATCTTTGTCGCGATTCTTCTCTTCAGTATTTGTTCTTGCCCTTGTGCAACCAAAACGCGCTTGCTTATCCGCCGCAACTTTCCCGGCTGTCTCATTGTTGAACTGCTCGGGCCCTTGCTTGATCGCCCGATCCCGATCACCCCAGGTGGTTAATTTACTGATCAACTGACTCGCATCAACGAAAGTAAATACCTCCCGAATCAACCCCATACCTTGCAAGCTATTTCGTACTTGAGAAAAAATATTCATCAATCTCCCGGTTCCGGGGCGCTTGCGAAAATCTCCAAAGTAGCTGTGATCCGGCGCCTCCTCTCCCAGGTTCATATCACAAAACCATTTGCACGCAAGATTCTCCTGAAGATAACGCTCCATCTCCCGATCACTTAAATCTTCCATGAATTGAATGATCAATGCTCGAATGGCAAATTCAAACCCTCCCTCCTTGCGGTCTTTGGGTGAATAAAGCCCTTGATAAGTTACACTTGGCTCAGCAAATGGCAATAACTGATCCAACTTGCGATAGGAATGATCCAGCGGCACCAACGCATCCAACCTAAGAAATAAGTTGCCTTGCTCTCTTTTCTTCATCAACAAATCCTCTCGGTTTTAACTTCTCATATTATCGCTTAATTTCTGAGCAATTCTTCGACAGTCCCATGATGGATTGAATGTACCGAAAGCTGAGGCGGTTGTCAAACCGCCGTGATGTGTAAATAGTCAGTCCTGCAAAACGCTTGGAGACCCTATAAATATTGGAATTCATGCGAATTAGTAAACGCTGAGATCCCTGGGAAATTATAATATAGGCATCAAAACCTGAGGGAATTAGGGGAAGTTTGAGGTATGCTTATTTTCATGGAGTCCGAAGTTTCATAAGATGAAGACATGA
>NZ_CADEGP010000102.1 GCF_902826915.1 uncultured Nitrosomonas sp. | reverse complement strand
CGACCTCTCCCTTACCAAGGGAGTGCTCTACCACTGAGCTACATGGGCAAGCATATACACAAACAACCAATAACCATATAAATTGATACCACCCAAACCTGGAGCGGGTGAAGGGAATCGAACCCTCGTCGTAAGCTTGGAAGGCTTCTGCTCTACCATTGAGCTACACCCGCGCTACAAACCCTATGAGAAAGCGAAAAATCGATCCGCCAAAGCAGAACATCCATTCCCTAAAGCCAATTTACTACTATACTACTTCCTAACTTGGTGGAGGGGGAAGGATTCGAACCTTCGAAGGCAGAGCCGTCAGATTTACAGTCTGATCCCTTTGACCGCTCGGGAACCCCTCCGAACGAAACGGGGGATTATGAATATATTACCCTCATAAGTCAATCTTGTTTTATATGGAGACAATATAAAAGACCAATAATATTTCAAAAATCACTTCTACAAACCAGAAATGCGCAACTTAACGAATTCTATCGCCCAAAAGAATCAAACCTAAGTAAGTCGAATTCTTGGATCAACAAGCGTATAAGAAATATCGGTTAGGATCAGGCCCACGATATAAAGCATTGAACCCAGAAAAACCATTGCCCTGACAATTGCAAAATCCTGTGAATTAATTGCATCAATGGTATAACTGCCAAGCCCCGGAATACCGAAAAAAGATTCGACCAGTAAACTGCCCAGAAACAATAGAGGCACGACAACAACCGCGCCGGTTAGAATTGGAATTAATGCATTTTTGAGTACATGTCTGAATAAGACAATACGCTCCGATAACCCTTTTGCTCTGGCTGTACGTACATATTCTTTATTCATCTCCTCTAAAAATATTGTGCGATACCAACGAACATGAGACCCGGCACTACTAACAACTCCAATCAAGACAGGCAACAACAAAAACTTTGTTGCGTCTAATCCAGTTCCATAACCCGATATTGGGACCCAATGCCATAATTTACTTACCACAAACTGCCCAACAATAATATAAAATAAGCTCGAAATCGACATCAGTGCCACACATATAACCACCCCCCAGAAATCGATATAAGTGGCACGAAAAAAAACGATCAGCAACGCAAAAGTAATATAAACAAGCAACCCCAATACAAATACCGGCAGCGCAATTGCAAGACTTGGCATCATGCGTGACTTAATTTCCCGCGCAATATCCCGCCCATCATCCGAACGTCCAAATTCAAAAACAAACATTGAAATTGATTTCTCAAAGAAAATCGTATTCGTCAGCTTTTCCAACTTCTCGACTTCAGAATTAAACAATAGAGGCTTATCGTAACCTCGCTCAACTTTCCATTTTTCAATTGCTTCAGGCGTAACATACTTAATACCCAATTGCATGCGCGCCATATCATCAGGTGTATTCACTACAAAAAATAACGTAAATGTAAGCAAATTGACCCCGATAAGTATCGGTATCGCATAAAACAAACGTCTAACAATATAACTTAGCATTATCAGTAAATTGCTGTGAATTTAGGCTTTACGTACTGCAGTACTACTTTCGTGACGACGAAACGCTCCTACAGCGGGAACAAAACTAATCATCAAAATAATTGGTATCAATGCAATAGGCCAAAATACCGGCTCATTCCATTCACGACGCTTAGCCTCTCTTAAATTGGCATCAATTTTAAAATATTTGATATTATTATTTGATATTCTGTTTGGTTTAACATTCTGATACCAAGAATGATACAAACCATAATCTTTTGGATGATATCCCCACAACCAAGGCGCATCGTAACGCAATATCTCTACCATGCGATCTATAATCAGTTGTCGCTCCGACCCATTCTCCATATTTTTCATTTGCTCAAACAACTGATTATATTCAGTGTTATCATAATTTACAGCATTCTCACCACTATCTCCGACCTTTCGTTGAGGTCCATATAATAAAAACAAGAAATTCTCCGGATCAGGGTAATCTGCATTCCAACCCCATTCGAAGATTTGTGCATTGCCTTTTCGAATTTTGTCTTGAAAACGATTGTAATCTGTGCTTCTAACTACCAATTGTATATTTAGTTTTTGGAATTGTTTACGCATCCAATCGAGCTTTGATCTGTCTTCAGAACTGCGCGCCGTCACATCAAAATACAGAATTAATGGCGCTCCCGTTTTTCGATCAATCCCATTTGGGTATCCCGCCTCTGCAAGCAAAACCTTTGCAGTTTGGATTGATTTTCGCTGTGGCTGACCATCAATCCAGTCATATACTATCGGGTTGATACCTTCTCGGCCATCGCGATAGCCTACAATACCCGGCGATATTGGGCTTTGTGCGGGTATTCCTCGACCATTCGCAAAAATTGAAATAAATTCTTCATAATCAACAGCAATCGAAATTGCTTGCCGAAGCTTTCTAGCTGATTCACGCTCACGCTCATTTCTTCCTCCCACCACAGGATCCAGCATATTAAAACCCATGTAGTAAGTGGATACCGCCACAGTTGTTTCCAATCTGATCCCTTGCTCTTCCATTTCTTCGGTAACTGTCGCTTCCCCTTGCCCGACTAGCTGAACCGCCTGATCAAAACTGTCTGAACCAATACCACTGGCATCATAATATCCTTGCATGAATTTATTCCACCTTGGAATGCTTTCTTTTTCTCGGGTATAAATAACTTTGTCGATAAATGGCAATTTCTTCCCCGCATCCTTGAGCAGTCCATTCTCTTCATCTCCTGGCATACCCACTGTCGGATAGTATTCGTCGTGAAAGTTTGGATTTTTTTCTAATACCATGCGCAGATTGGGATCGTTCTCAGTGAGCATATATGGGCCTGTACCAACCGGATACCAGTCTAGCGTTATGTTTTTTTGCATTAATCCCAGCTGCGAATAAAAACGATCTGCTTCCCAAGGAATCGGCGCAAAAAAAGGCATCGCCAACCAATAGAGAAATTGAGGATACTTCCCATGTATTTTTATACGATAAGTATATTTATCGATTACTTGAACCCCCTCTAATCGATGCTTCCTCAAGTCTAAGTATATTTCTCCCTCTGGTAAATTCAGTTCTGCACTTTTCAACGCAGCTGCATATTCCTTTAACCCCACTATATAATCCGCCATGAGCCCATATATTGGAGAATGCAATCTTGGATGAGCCAGACGCTTAACCTGATACACATAATCTTCGGCCTCCAACTCCCTATTATCTGTATATGCAAAATCGGATAGCTTAAATATCGATGTTAATGTTTGCTCGTTCAGTGCATGATATAACCAATTATCTTGCCCATCCGTCACGAAAGCTGGGTGAGGTTGATAGAAAATCTCAGGTTTAATCGAGATCTCATAAACACTATAAACAATATCGTTGGAATGCGTCTCATCCGACAATTGGTTACCTTCAGCATCGAAATATTTCACAATGGGCATTTCTTTCGCAGTTGCTGGGATCAAAACAAAAGGCCTTTTCAAATAATGATATTGCAGTGGAGGTTCGTAAATCTGGGCAGTAAACTGGATTTCATTTGAACTGTAGGATTGCACTGGATCAAGATGCTTAGGACGTTCAGCAAACACACTATAAAGAATATTTTCCCCTGCATCTGAAGCGGCATAAGGATTATTCCAAATATTCTCACCACATGCAGCTAGTTGTACAGTAGTAACAATCAGTAACCAGAACTTAATTAATAAAAATTTCATTGCAAATCCGACTTTCCAGAATTTGTTTAAAGTCACTAATGATACTCGCATCTTCAACTTATTCTTGTGTTTAACGCCATCTTACTCAGCCCTTCAGCTATAATTTGTCAAAATACTCAATCTTACAAGGAAAATTTATGGGATTTCTCGCCAATAAACGTGTACTCATTACAGGACTACTCAGCAACCGCTCAATAGCTTACGGTATCGCGAAGGTCATGAAACAAGAAGGTGCATCATTAGCTTTTACTTATCAAAGCGAAGAGCTTCATGGACGAGTTGAAAAGTTAGCCGCTGAATTTGACAGCAGTTTACTATTTCCCTGCAATGTAGCTAGTGACGATGAAATCTCAATGTGCTTTGAGCAACTGCAAAAACATTGGGATGGATTGGATTGCATCATCCATTCGATTGCCTTTGCACCCCGTGAAGCTCTAAATGGAGATTACCTGGGAAGTGTTGATAGAGAGGCTTTTCGAATTGCACACGATATCACCTCCTATAGTTTCTCAGCCCTTGCGAAAGCTGCTCAGCCCTTAATGCAAGATAGAAATGGTGCTCTTTTAACATTAAGTTATTTAGGTGCTGTTCGTGTCATGCCCAATTACAATGTAATGGGATTAGCCAAAGCCAGCCTTGAAGCAAATGTTCGTTTCATGGCTTCCAGCTTGGGTCCAAAAGGAATACGTGTTAATGCCATCTCTGCCGGCCCCATTAGAACTCTGGCAGCCTCCGGCATTGGAAATTTTGGAAAATTGTTAGGATATACCGAAAAGGTCGCGCCGCTCCGACGTAATGTCACTATCGAAGAAGTTGGCAATGTCGCCGCTTTCTTATGCAGTGATCTGGCTAGTGGCATTACCGGGGAGATAACTTATGTAGATGCAGGCTTTAATACAGTCGCATTCAATCTCGGTGATTAACCACAATTAGAATGCTGAAATAGCAATCAAAAACTATTTTGTTTAATTTTGACTTCATATCGTTGTCTGATTGCAGCCAGATACGACGACATTTCTTCTTGCGTTATCATCTGCTGCAATTGCTTAGTAAAATTTTCAAGCGTAGTTCTTTCATCTGGTTCAGGCTCTACTACCTTGCTAATTTGTATCAAATTAAATCCGCCCTCTGGATTAACCACGCCGGTATAGGCAGGAAGCTCATCAACTTCTGCTCTAAAAATAGCCCGTAAAGCCTCATTATCTAATCCCTGCGGCTGCATATAAGAAATCGACTGCGTATCATCCCAAGCAACATCATCAAGAACCTCTCCCGCCTGTAATCTAATAAGCCTTTCTTGTCCTTCCGCAACAGCCATTGATGCAGCCATCTCGTGCTTGAGTTTTTCCACAATCTCATCTCTTACAACTGCCAATGACTGCGCTGTAGCCGGTTTGTATTCAATAATACGAGCAGAAACGAATGTATCAGGATCTACTTCGATAGCTTCCGTATTACGGCTATTTAAAATAACATCATCTGAAAAAATTGCTGTCAGCAAATTTTCATTGGAAAGAACCGCGGGATCTATTGAATCCCTTGTAATCCAGTCACTCTTTTCTATGGTTAACTCAAATTTTTCTGCCGCTGCTTGCAGACTTTCACCCTGCTCATAAACAACATTACTAAAGTCCTCGGCAATCTCACCAAAAACACTTTCTACCATTTCTATCTTAAGCGTATTCTGAATTTGCTCACGAACTTCCTCTAGATCTGGGTGCCGTTCTTCCTTGATTGCAGTTAATTTAATTATATGCAGACCAAAATCTGTTTCTACTATGTCGCTGATTTCATCCGGTTGCATTGAAAAAATTTTATCCTCAAAGGATTTAACCATGACACCACGGCTAAAGAAACCAAGATCGCCTCCCCGCATTGCTGAACCGGGATCATCTGAATGCTCTCCAGCGATTTCTGCAAACTGATCTGGATCCTGCTCAACCTGCTCCAAAATTTTCTCAGCCTTACCCCGCGCTATTTGTTTTTCTTCCTCTGGCGCGTCCGCAGACACGCTGATTAATATATGGCTAGCCTTGCGTTCTTCAGATTGACCAAACTCCGATTGATGCTCTGAAAAATAGGTATTGACCGCTTCGTCACTCACGAATTCGTTTTTTGCTACCGCACCCAAAGATAAAACCAGATATTCAACTTTGGCTCGTTCCGGCAAATCAAAATCTGTCTTATGCTGCTCATAATAAGCAGAAACATCTGCTTCTCCAGGCACTGCTTGGGAGAGAAATTGATCCGATGCAATTTGTGATTGACTGATTTCACGTCGCACCTCACTCAGGTATTGCACTCTCTCAGCGATAGTGCTTGGCGTAATCGCATTTTCACTATATCCATCCAGCAGCTGTTGCAACAATAGTTCTTGGCGCACACGTGATTCGAATATCTCGGGTGTAAGACCTTGGTTACGCAACAATTCTTCGTATTGCTGCTTGGAAAATTTATTATTCTTTTGGAATGCCTGTACATCTTGAATTGTCTTGATTAACTGTGAGTCCAAAACAACAAAGCCATTTTTTACAGCTTCTTGCTGTAATAATCGCTGTTGAATCAGCCTTTCAAGCACAGAGTTTCTAACTTCAAAATTATCAAGCATCGCGCTATCGAAATTTGCACCAAGCATACCCCGCAGCCGTTCATGATGATCACGTAGTGCTTGTTCATACTCGCGCCGGGAAATTTCATCACCCTCGACGATTGCAACATAGCCTTCGCCACCATCGCTCCGATAAGATTCCACGCCCCAGAACATAAATGGCAACACCGCCAAGCCCAGAATCACTTGAACGACACGTTTTTTTCGGTTAACTAGATCAAACACAATTAGAGTCTACGAAAATAATTTTAGCGGAAAAAACTCGGAGAATTTATAATCTATTACTTATTTTTTGGCGGAGTGGACGGGACTCGAACCCGCGACCCCCGGCGTGACAGGCCGGTATT
>NZ_CADEGP010000101.1 GCF_902826915.1 uncultured Nitrosomonas sp. | reverse complement strand
TCGGCAGTACTTCCCCAAAAACAGGGACTTCACCACTATTACACAACAGGAAATGGATACAGCAATGGAAAGATTGAACAATCGGCCTAGAAAACGGCTTGGATACCAAACACCTAATCAGGTATTCTTCAAAGCAGGCGTTGCACTTCATATTTGAATCGGCAAGACAGCATTGGAGTCTATTAGTAAAATTATTTTAATTGCGCGGAAAAATATTGGAAAATTCACTTATCCCCCATCAGGCTGTCACACGAATTGCTGGTAATTGTATATTGGTATTTGCACCTCAACCCGATGATGAGATATTCGGTTGTGGCGGAGCTATTATGCATCACGTTGAGCAAGACATCCCTGTTCACGTCATCGTGGTGTCTGACGGTGCGCATGGTGTAAGCGAGGAGAAAGCAGCTGAATACATCCTGCAACGTCAGAATGAAAGCATCGCTGCTGCTCATATTCTTGGTTATGGCACACCCATTTTCTGGCAATACCAGGATCGACAAGTCTGTTATGGCGAGAGGCTGATACGAGAAATTCAAACAGCAATTCAAGAAATTGGCGCTGACCTTGTTTATGCGCCATCAGTTTTCGAGATGCAGCCGGATCATCGCGTGCTGGGTATGACTGTCGTAGAGGCAATCAGGCGAATCGGCAAAGCGGTATCCGTCGCGTTATATGAAGTGAGTATCCCGTTGCATCCAAATCAATTACTTGATATTAGCGATTGGGCGGCACGCAAAACAGCGGCAATGGAATGCTTCGTTTCGCAAAATGCAATCCAACGTTACGATCTGCATATTGCTGCGCTCAATCGATATCGTACTTATACTTTGCCTGTCAGCATAACGGCAGCGGAAGCTTTCATTCTGATCTCGGCTGAAGAGCTGTCCAATGATCCGCTCAAGTTGTATCAATCGGAGCATGTTCGCCAAAGAACCTTGGGATTGGCTGTAGATAGCAGTGACGTTCCACTGGTCAGTGTCATCATTCGCAGTGTGGATCGCGCTACATTATCAGACGCATTGGATTCTGTCGCTTTGCAGACTTACTCAAATATTGAAGTCATTATCGTCAATGCCAAAGGCGCAGGTCATCAAGCAGTCAGTGAATGGTGCGGGCGTTTTCCGATTCATATCATTGGCGATAATGAACTGCTCAACCGGAGCCGCGCGGCGAATGCCGGTTTGAATTCAGCCAAAGGAAGTTACTTAATATTCCTCGATGATGATGACTTATTTTATCCGGAACATATATCCAGTTTGTTCGCTGCTTTACAAAACTACCCGGATGCCCGATGTGCTTATACCGGTGTACATGTTGAATACTATGTGAATGGGCAGCTTGAAGCCACTACTGAATTTAATGAACCATTTGATCAGCGCCGGCTTTGGGGGAGGAATTTTATTCCGATTCACGCGGTGTTGTTTGAACAATCGTTAGTAACGAAAGATCATTGCAGCTTTGATGAAAATCTGGAAGTTTTTGAAGATTGGGATTTCTGGATTCAACTTACACAACACAGTGAAATATTACATGTCGATAAAATTACGGCCACTTACCGGAATCATGGCTATTCCGGGATGGGATTTAAGCATAGTGAAGACTTTGTGGCGGCGTCGAGAAGCAAAGTTTATGATAAATGGAAAATGCTTTTAACGGGCGAGCAACTGGAAGGTCTGATTCAATACAGAGAGGAATTGATATCCAGTCTTTACACTCGTTTAGCGGATAGTGAACATCTGATTGCTTCTCTGCAGAATCGCCTGCAGCAGGATATGCTTGCGAGCAATCAACGTGAGCAATTACTACATAAGGCCATCAGCGATCAACATAAAGCCATCAGTGATCAACATAAAGCCATCAATGATCAACATAAAACCATCAATGATCTGTTTCGTTCAACTTCATGGAAAATTACAGCCCCCTTGCGATTTATAGTCCGGATTTTTCGTGGACAGTACCGCGAAGCATGGAGTGGTTTGCGTCATCGAATCCTACCTCTGTTAAAAGTCATTTATTCGTGGTTGCCTATTCGCTGGCGCAGTGCGGTATTAAATATAGCTTACCAGCTTGCAGGTCCTCTCTTTGCTGGTATGAGGCACTATGAAGTATGGCGGGCAAGCAAAGATGGTCGTGCCAGTCAATTATCCAGGGGGCTCGATGATTCTTTAACAGGGATGATGGATCTTTCTGCTATCACCCCTTTGACTACGCCGCCATCAGAGCGCATTGCAATCCACGCGCATATTTTCTATGCAGATCTGGCAGCAGAATTTGCAAAATACCTGAGTCAGATGCCGTTTCCTTATGATTTGTTTGTTTCAACGACCGATGAGACAGCAATTCAAATATGTGAACGGGCTTTCTCCCATTTGTCTCAATTGAAGCAGCTGACCATCACTGTCGTACCCAATCGTGGGCGCGACATTGCGCCCATGTTCTGTACTTTTGGCGAAGTATTGCAGCATTATGATTATATTGCTCATATCCATAGCAAAAAATCGCTGTATAACAATGGTGCTACCGATGGGTGGCGAGAATATTTGCTAACAAACTTGTTGGGTAGCAAATTACAAATACAAAGAATTTTTACGCTATTGACTGGAGAGAAATCGATCGGTTTTGTTTATCCCCAGAACTTCTCAAAGCTACCTTATATGGCATATACATGGCTTTCCAATCGGGAAAATGGGCGCTTCTGGTGCCATAAATTGGGTATCACAGAGATACCGCAGGGTTATTTTGATTTTCCTGCTGGATCAATGTTCTGGGCCCGTACAAAGGCACTGCAACCCCTATTTAATGCACATATCAAAATTGAGGATTTTCCTGAAGAAGCCGGGCAAAAAGATGCAACGCTTGCGCATTGTATAGAACGTTTATTGGTTTTGGTAACGGGGCAATCCGGATTTAAGACGGCCATCCTTCGGGACGATAACTCCAACAGTTGGTCGCGTTGGCGTTTTGAGCAGTATCTGCTCCGCAAACAAGAGAATGTGCATGCAATGTTGGCTGATGCGACATTACGCGTAGTTATTGTTGATATCTTTGATACATTATTGACGCGGCCACTGTTAACTCCCGAAACCTGTAAAAATATCGTTGCTCATCGTGCTGGAGGTGATGCAGGCAAACTTTATCTTGCATTACGTGCCAAAGCAGAAACTGAAGCGCGCCAAAAAACGGATCGTGATATTGGATTGGATGCTATTTTCGACGAGTTCTCAATTCTATCGGGACTCCCATTCGAGGCTGTGAAACGATTGCGCAGCCTTGAAGAAACCATTGAACTGGAGATTGTAACCCCACGACCAGAAGTCATTGACTTGCTACAATTTGCTATTACCCTAGGTAAGCGTGTCATATTGGCCGACGGTACGTGCCTTCCCAAATCGCTTGTTGAAGGGATGTTGCAACGTCATAATATCAATGGTTGGCATGCGCTTTATTTATCTTCCGATAATGGGCTGAGAAAAGACAGTGGTGAGTTTTATCGTCAACTCTTGATACAAGAGAATGCCTCTCCAAGCGAGGTTATCGTTATCGGCGACGACGAGCACTCTGATGTTCAAATACCTGGTGATATGGAAATGAGGGCATTGCATGTGATGCGGCCTACAGAATTAGCTCAAGCAATGCCGCGATTAGAATCTATCATGGAACGCTCATTATATTGCGATGATCTCAACAAGCAGCTTACTCTTGGAACCATTGCACAAGGAAATTTTAATTCTCTGTTTTTCCCGCACTTTAATCCTGCTGATCTCGTTCCTTCGACACCTTGGGCCATTGGATATACTGTTGTCGGACCTTTGATTCTATCTTTTGTACAGTGGTTAGCAGCAAAAGCTGCGGCGGATGGAATTCAGCATTTGTATTTTCTTGCTCGCGAAGGCCAAATACTAAAAACAGTTTATGATCGGTGGGTATCCAATGATGTCCATGCAATCGTTTCCGATTACCTTGTGCTTTCTCGCCGCGCTGTCACTGTGCCGATGATTTCAAGCTTTGATGATATTCTTCAAATAGCGAGGACGCAGTACTATTCGAATCATCTGTCTGAATTTATACAAGTACGATATGGATTAGTGTTATCCCACGAAGAACTCGATAATTTTGCCCGACTTGGACTCTGGTCAAGAAATAAGCTGGTTTCCGTTGAGAATGAAAACATTGATCACTTGGTGCCTGTATTGCAAGCTCTGGAGCAACGTATTCTAAACAATGCGCAGGTTGAGCGTCCTGGATTATTGGCTTATCTGAATAATCTAGGCTTAAATGCGGCCCAGAAATCCGCTGTTGTAGACATTGGTTATGCAGCAACAATACAAGGCTACTTGAATCGATTAGTGAATCCGACTATCCACGGGTATTATTTAATGACGGTAGAGCGTGCGCAGAAGGTATCCTCACAATATGGAGCGATCACGCGAGGATGCTTTGCTCATTACATTGATCCAAAAATTTATCTACCGCCGATATTCAGCAATAGCTTTTCGCTGGAGAAATTCTTAAGTTCTGATGATGCACAAATTGTTTGCTACCGGCAGACAGATTCAGGTGATCTTATTCCTGAGTTTCGCCAGCTTGCTGACGAAGAGCGTCAATCTATGTTGACACGTGCGGAAATCAGGCGGGGAATGATGGATTTTATTAATCAATCAATCACAATACGAGATAAGTTAGTCAGTGATTTCGAGGTTCCTTCGGATATTGCGATCGAATTACTTGACGAATTTTTCAAGCGTACCTCCCAATCAGAAAAAGATATTCTTGCCAGATTGACGCTGGATGACCATTACTGTGGGCGTGGTCTTGTAAGTTAATGGTGTCTTCTGTTTTTAAATTCAGCGGGAATGCCTTTTTGAATTCAATTCGTAACGTACTATTACGACTCAAAACCAAATACCTTCGATAGGATAAGATAAAAAAGGGACACATGTGCTAACGGCATGGAGCAAAAATCTGGACAAAAGCACAGCGTAAAGCCTTTGCAAATGATTATAATAATTTGCCCGTGGTCGATAGATCAACCAATGAGTCAAAATCAAGCAGGGCACCCCATAAATGGCCTCCCCCTTTAAAATCTTACTGGCGCGAATATAGGAAAACCATGGCAGCACATCAAAAATAAATGCAGATCGCTGCTATACTCAAGATGAATCTGTAACACTGAGAGCATTAGCTAAGATCTGTAGCTAAGAAAATCTTCAGCGAGGTACAATGTGTCTTGCATACTTTTCAATCACTCGAGAGGAAAATTAAATGCTCGTAACTTTTTCAACAGATGTTCATGCCGACATAACAATGTTTAACGACATAGCACTTATCATGCTTGACATGATGGGGCATAGCAAAACAGTGCCCGGCGCTATTTTGGCTACTGATATTCCTATGGCGCTTGACCGATTAAAAACGGCTATAAATGCGGAAAAAGCATCATCCCCGGCTCAGGACGAGAATGAAGATGAAGATAACAAAAATGAACCGGCGGTGAGTCTAGCAGATAGGGCTCTGCCTTTGATCAATCTGCTTACCGCAGCAGCAGAAGCGGAGTGTAATGTAATGTGGAAATAAAATTAAGTCGGGAGTTTATGACAATGCTCGAAAATTTTGCATGCCCGTCAGTAATTCAAGAGCGAATCGTAATTTTTATTCGACAAATAAGAACGGGAGCTTGAGCTCCCGTTCTAGAATAAATAAGAATCTAAGTTATGCTGCTAATCCTTTTTTCCGGCGCGTCATAAATCCGATTAAACCTAGACCAACCAACAACATTGCGTAGGTTTCTGGCTCTGGAACTGGTGAGGTTGCAACATACCAAGCAGAATCGCCATTACTACCTATACCTTGCACATGCAATGCCAATTCGCCATTGTCGCCAGGAAGTGCAGTAGAGCCTAAACCACCAACATGCCAAGTAACCGACTCAAGTCCGGTCAGCTTATCATTTTTTGGATTGATCATATCGTATCTAAAATCATATATGCCTGTTGGCCCTCCACCATTTTGCAGATTAACCTTAGTTACACCTCCGCCCGCATCGGTTGAAATAGAAGTTGGCTTCATTCCATCAACAGCCATGGACCCAATAAATGATTTAGAACCAAAAATAGTATTTAAATCTAAAGCTGAAAGAGTAAATGTCCAATTTCCACTCCCATTGTCAGTGATTTCTAAATCTGCAAAATATGGATTTGTTGGCCCATTACCGGCTAACAACTGCCCAAAATGATAAGTTGCTGCCTGAACAGCACTTCCACAGAAAAGAAAACCAGTTATCATCATCGATGCCGTTAATTTACGCAAAATCATTTTAATTATTCCTTAAAAAGTTTACTTAATTATTGTTCTTTCTCTTACTTGTTTCTGACTTTAAAGAATTTTATAGTCTGTATCTGAGTGACTTTCAATTTCTCTTAGGTATCAATAATATCTATGGTCATAGTTTTCCACAATGAGAAATTAGTACTTGTTTTTTTAGTACATTTGTACTGCCTCGCACAGGCATTCTTACTATGAAAGAGCAAACGACGAAATAAAAAATAAAGCACCTCGCTGCGAGCAGCGAGGTATTAACCCTGTACTTTCAATCACCTTCTACTCTAAGTGACAGAGAATTGAATCCGTAGAGCTAAGGAAACGCTGATCTATTCGATCACATCGAATAGACATGCAGAGGTTTGATA
>NZ_CADEGP010000100.1 GCF_902826915.1 uncultured Nitrosomonas sp. | reverse complement strand
CAGGCTACACCGCTTTCTCCTCACTTGTCATACACCAGAAATAATCATAGCTCGACAGTTTATTTGTTCCCTACAAAATTTATTTGAATGGCTTGTATAAAATGCTGTTACTAGAGTATAGTTCGCACTCAGCCATTGAAGTCCAAGCAGGAGAGCGCGCTAGTTACTAAGAAGCGCCGCCGAAGGCGTAACCCCCCCGGAATCGCTCAGGCATGGTCAAGCCAACTTGCTACTTAAGAACCGCTTGTGACGGGCAATCTGGAGAGTGCCAGAAGATTATTTTTGGCCACCGAAGGGGCACACAGATGCTAATCTGTAAATCTCTCAGGTAAAAAGGACAGAGGGGTGCGAAGTCATCTGCAATGACTTTTATTTATTTCCGGGAGAAAATCCGTGCTGAAAATGACACCCCTTAATCAAACCCACCGTGACATGAATGCCAAAATGGTGGATTTTGGTGGTTGGGATATGCCGTTGCATTACGGCTCACAATTAGACGAGCACCATAAAGTCCGCCAAGATGCGGGAATGTTTGATGTCTCGCACATGTTGCCAGTCGATATTAAAGGCGACAATGTGCGCGATTTTTTACGTCAACTGGTGGCAAACAATGTTGATAAATTGACACTTCCTGGTAAGGCGCTGTATTCCTGTATGCTGACTCCGCAGGCAGGTATCATCGACGATCTGATCATCTATTTCCTGTCTGAAACCTGGTTTCGTATCGTGGTCAATGCTGGCACAGCTGACAAAGATGTCGCCTGGATGCTCAAAAAACGCGATGAGCTAGCACCTAATTTAGAGATTACGCCAAGACGCGATCTTGCCATGATTGCTGTGCAAGGGCCAAATGCCCGCACCAAAGTCTGGCAAGTTATTCCAGATTCTCAATCAGTGACCGAAGAATTAAAACAATTTCAATCCGCAGTTGTCGGTCAATATTTTATCGCACGGACAGGTTATACCGGCGAAGATGGTTTTGAGATCATTCTGCCCGCTACGGATGCGGCAGCGTTCTGGAAAGCATTGCATGCTGCCGGTGTCGCTCCTGCCGGGTTGGGTGCGCGCGATACGTTACGTCTGGAAGCCGGTATGAATTTATACGGGCAAGATATGGATGAAACGAAGAACCCGTTAGAATCAGGTCTGGCTTGGACGGTTGATCTGAAAAGCGAGCGTGATTTCGTTGGCAAACAAACATTGTTGGATACCGCTGTTACGCATCAATTGGTAGGGTTGGTATTGGTTGATCGTGGTGTACTGCGGAGCCATCAGCAGGTTGTCGGACAAAAAGATGGCGTTGAGTACCCAGGCGAGATTACCAGCGGTGGATTTTCGCCAACCATGAACCAATCGATTGCTTTGGCACGCATCTCGGCACAAATAGCTATCGGAGATGAAGTCGATGTCGTGGTGCGCGATAAAAAGCTGCGTGCAAAGGTGGTAAAATATCCGTTTGTGCGAAATGGCAAAGTATTGGTTTAATTAACAAGTAATTAAAAAATATTACATTACTTTATTAATCTGGAGTGAAAAAATGAGTATTCCAACAAATTTAAAATATAGCAAATCTCATGAATGGGTGAAACCTGAAGCCGACGGCACAGTAACTGTTGGTATTTCCCATCACGCACAGGAATTACTCGGGGATATGGTGTTTATTGAGTTGCCAGAAGTTGGGCGTGTGCTTAAACAAAAAGAAGAATGCGCGGTTGCGGAATCAGTCAAAGCAGCTGCAGATGTGTATTCTCCCATTTCAGGTGAAGTTACTGCAGTGAATTCTCCGTTGGTCGATGAGCCGGGAAAGATAAACGAAGATGCTTATTCTGCTTGGCTGTTTAAATTAAAACCGAGTAATACAGCCGAGCTGGATGGATTACTAGATGCAGCTGCTTATACCGAATTGGTCGAGAACGAAGATCACTAAGATCGTCTTAGGATCGGAATGTGTTTTTGTTCGACTACTTTAATGCCTTATTTCTTAAATTCCTTTAGATAAATCATGCCGTTTATTCCACATACCAAAGAAGATGTTGCCGAAATGCTTACTAGCATTGGCGCGAAAACAATTGAAGAGCTTTTTGATGAAATTCCAAAAGAATTAATCAGCGGCGAACTAACAGGCGTTCCCCCCGGGCTCAGCGAAATGGAAATAACCCGGCTGATGATGGAGCGAGCCTCCCAAGATGGGTTTTATCAAAACTTCATTGGGGCTGGCGCTTATGAGCATCATATCCCGGCGGCGGTCTGGCAAATCACTACGCGTGGAGAGTTTTATTCTTCCTACACACCTTACCAAGCAGAAGCCAGCCAGGGAACTTTGCAGTTATTGTATGAATATCAATCGATGATGGCTTCACTGACCGGGATGGATGTCTCCAATGCCAGCATGTATGACGGTGCTACGGCTTTGGCTGAAGCTGCTTTGATGGCGGTGCGTGCGCATAAAACATCACGACGCATTTTGATTCCACAAACAGTACATCCCGTTTATCGTCAAGTGGTTCGTGCCATTGTCAGCAATCAAAAGATTGAAGTGGTCGAGTTGCCTTACTGCACCGAATGCGGGCAAATTCTGCCGGAATCATTAGCCAATTCGGGCCACGAAGATTTTGCCGCATTGGTGATTCCGCAACCCAATTTTTTTGGAGTGTTGGAACAAGTCGATGCATTGACCGATTGGGCGCACAGTAAAAATGCTTTTGCCATTGGCGTTGTCAACCCAACCGCGTTGGCATTACTGACACCTCCGGGGGAATGGGGCGACAAAGGCGCCGATATCGCTGTTGGTGAAGGCCAGCCACTTGGAATACCGCTGTCCAGTGGTGGACCGTACTTTGGTTTTATGGCGTGCAAGAATGAATTGGTGCGTCAAATGCCGGGCCGTATCATTGGCCGTACCACGGATTTGGATAATAAAGAAGGATTTGTGCTGACGCTACAGGCACGCGAACAGCATATCCGTCGATCCAAAGCAACATCCAATATTTGTACCAATCAAGGGTTGATGGTGACCGCTGCTACTATTTTTATGTCATTAGTGGGTCCGGAAGGATTGCGTCGGGTCGCGGCACAATCACATGCCAATACGCTGGAATTGGTTGAGCAATTGGTGAAAATTAAAGGCGTTGAAAGAGCATTTAGTGGACCTGTATTTCATGAAGTCGCACTAACTTTGTCTAAGTCGGTTGTGGATGTGTTGAGTAAACTGAAGCAAAAAGGCATCCTAGGAGGATATAGTTTGCAAGGACAATATCCCGAATTGGGTAATGCCTTGCTGGTTTGTGCGACGGAAACCAAGACTGAATCTGACTTACAGAATTATGCCGCTGCTATGCAGCAGGCACTTAGTTAATTAACTGCGGCTTACTCAACTTATTACTTATCAACTTTATCTTTAAGGAAAAATCATGGTTACTCTCAAAGGAAATCCCATTAAAATTGAAGGGACTTTTCCCAAAGTCGGTCAAAAAGCACCGTCATTTTCTTTGGTCAATCGAGACCTACAAGATATTACATTGGACAATTACGCGGGGAAAAAGAAAGTATTGAATATTGTTCCCAGTTTGGATACGCCAGTGTGTGCGATTTCAACCCGCAAGTTTAACCAGCAGGCCAGTAACATGGACAATACCGTTGTACTGATCATTGCTGCTGATCTGCCTTTTGCCATGAGCCGATTCACTGATGCTGAAGGACTGGATAAAGTGGTTACCTTGTCCACCATGCGTGGCGCCAATTTCATGAAAGATTACGGTGTTTTGATTGCCGATAGTCCATTTGGAGGGATTACAGCACGCGCGGTGATTGTACTGGATGAATCGGATACCATAATTCATGCCGAACTGGTTCCAGAGATTGCAGACGAGCCGAATTATGAGGCAGCGATAGCTGCTTTGAAGCAATAAATTGAGATCGAACCCATAGATTATGTTGATATTTGAACACTCGCGCCCAGGGCGTCTTAATTATTCTCAATCACCGGCAAAATCGGCAAGCAAATCGGCGATTCCGCAAAACCTGCTGCGCAAATCGAAAGTGCTTCTGCCGGAAGTTTCCGAGATGGATACGGTGCGTCATTTTACTCGCCTGTCACAAAAGAATTTCTCAATTGATACCGAATTTTACCCGCTGGGTTCATGCACAATGAAATACAATCCGCGTGCGTGTAATTCGTTAGCCATGTTACCGCAATTCATATCCAGGCATCCGCTGGCGCCGGAAGACACGGGTCAAGGTTATCTTGCTTGCATGTATGAATTGCAGGAAATCCTGAAAGCAGTCACCGGTATGGCTGCTGTCAGCTTAACGCCGATGGCGGGTGCGCAAGGCGAGTTGATCGGTGTCATGATGATTCGTGCCTATCACGAATCGCGCGGCGATTTTGACCGCACCGAAATCATTGTGCCCGATGCGGCGCATGGCACGAATCCTGCCACGGCCGTAATGTGCGGCTTCAAAGTGGTGGAAATTGCTACTGATAAAGACGGGAATGTCGATCTGGATGCTCTGAAGGCTGCCGTTGGGCCAAAAACTGCCGGATTGATGCTGACCAACCCTTCCACATTAGGCGTGTTTGAAAAGAATGTTGCTGAAATGAGCCGCGTGGTACATCAGGCCGGTGGATTGCTGTATTACGACGGCGCCAATTTGAACGCGGTATTGGGTAAAGTGAAACCGGGCGATATGGGTTTTGATGTGATTCATATCAACCTGCACAAAACCTTTTCTACCCCGCATGGTGGTGGTGGTCCGGGTTCTGCGCCAGTGGGCGTGGCCGAGCGCTTGTTGCCTTTTATCCCAATTCCGATTGTTGCCAAGGAAGGCGATACCTATCGTTGGATCACTGAGAAAGACAAACCGCAATCCATTGGACGGTTATCCGCGCACATGGGTAATGCTGGAGTATTGTTGCGCGCCTATATTTATGTTCGTTTACTGGGACTGGATGGTATGCATCGCATTTCCGAGTTTGCCACACTGAACGCTAATTATTTGATGGCCGAATTGCGCAAAGCGGGATTTGAAATTGCTTACCCTAACCGCCGTGCCAGTCATGAATTTATTGTCACGCTGAAAGATATCAAGGATAAGACCGGCGTAACCGCGATGAATCTGGCCAAACGACTACTTGATAAAGGTTATCATGCGCCGACAACTTATTTTCCGCTACTGGTGCCCGAATGCTTATTGATTGAACCAGCCGAAACGGAATCCAAGGAAACGCTGGATGCTTTTGTCGCATCAATGAAAGAAATTCTGCAAGAAATCGAAGCACAACCAGATATGGTGAAAGGCGCACCGCATACCATGCCGGTACGTAAGCTGGACGATGTTAAAGCTGCGCGTGAGCCCGATTTGGCCTGGAAACCGGATGCCTGATTCATTAATTAAACATCATTAATCGAAGTGGAATCCGAGTAATGCGTACATTGATATGCGGTTCAATCGCTTACGACAATATTATGGTTTTTCAGGATCAATTTAAGAATCACATTTTGCCTGAGAAAATCCACGTATTGAATGTCGCATTTTTGGTTCCCGAGATGCGCCGTGAATTCGGCGGTTGTGCCGGTAATATTGCGTACAATCTAAGAATGCTGGGCGGAGAGCCTGTCATGATGGCTACTGTTGGCGATGATTATGCACCTTATGCCAAGCGGTTAGAGCAATTAAGCTTGACTCAGGAGCATGTGCTACATGTTGCCGATACCTTCACTGCACAGGCTTTCATCACTACCGATCTGGACGATAATCAGATTACTGCGTTTCATCCGGGAGCGATGAATTTCTCCCACCTTAATTCCGTGCAAGAAACGCGTAATATCCAGTTAGGCATTATCGCTCCAGATGGACGCGATGGCATGATGCAACACGCACGTGAATTTCACGAAGCTGGCATCCCTTTTGTTTTTGATCCGGGGCAGGGGCTACCGATGTATAACGGAGAAGAGCTGCTCGATTTCATCGATAAAGCGGATTACATCGCTGTCAACGACTATGAAGGCCAGATGTTGCAAGACCGTACGGGAATTAATCTGGAATCCTTAGCGAACAAAGCCAAAGCATTGATCATTACCCTGGGGGCGCAAGGCTCCATTATTTACGCTGATGGCAGAAAACTCGAAATTCCCAGCGTCAAACCGAAAGCAATTGTTGACCCCACTGGCTGCGGTGATGCTTACCGCGCCGGCTTGTTATATGGCATTGTCAATAATCTGGATTGGCAAACTGCAGGACAACTTGGTTCGCTGATGGGTTCGCTAAAAATCACCCAACGTGGTGGACAAAATCATCAGTTTTCGCGCGATGAGATTGATCAGTATTATTTTGAGAGTTTTGGTGTTCGTGTTTTCTAAATGCCGACCTGAATCCGCTGCCATTGTTCGTGATTTCTACCACTCCTAACACTCTGTATTCTAAGCTCCTTAATTGTTGCATAACAGTGCAACGAGTACACTAACCTCGTCATAGAGAAGTAGCCTCGCAAATTCGGACAGTTCTTTAAGTGGTAATCTTGCTCGACCCAAGTCGTGCAATAGACGACAAAAAAAGAGCGAGAGTATGAGAAGGACGAAAATGAATCATGCAGCGGGATTCAAAGCCAAGATGGCCATAGCGGTGATCAAGGGCGACAAGACACTAGCTGAGTTAGCGGAACAATTCGATGTGCATCCGAACCAGATTTCGGAATGGAAACAGCCGTTACAGGAATCTGCAATTAATGTATTCGGGA
>NZ_CADEGP010000099.1 GCF_902826915.1 uncultured Nitrosomonas sp. | reverse complement strand
CAATCGTGTCGTTCCAGATAAAGTTATCTAAACAAACAGTATCGTTTCTTAATTCAATTTTTGATGTCGCAGCATTGTTCCTACTGCTTTCAACAAGCAAATAAGCAGTAGGAATTCCTTCCGTATGCAGTTACTATTTCTCTCCTTAGATTATTCGGAGCGATCTGAATGATTTTCAATTTATCTGGTTAATTTTTCATGCTGGAAAATATCGTCGCGACGATTGATCAATGGATATCTATCGATGTATTGATCGATTTGACGATCGCATCAATCATTGGCTTCATTGCTTCTTTGGTCGCGATTCCATGGATCCTGATTCGTTTGCCGAGTGACTATTTCGATTTGCGCGTTCCTCGTCATTGGATGAAAGATCATCACCCTGTATTGCGCATTATCGGTCGGATTATTAAAAACATGGTTGGCTTTGTATTCCTGCTTGCAGGCTTCCTGATGCTTTTTCTGCCGGGGCAAGGCCTATTGACAATACTTATTGGGATTTCATGTTTGGATTTTCCTAATAAGCGTAGGTTAGAAGCTAAAATTATCGGGCAACCTGCTCTATTAAATATTATTAACGCGCTGCGCCATAAATTCAGTCAGCCTCCACTGACGTTATCATCTGATTCGCAAGAACAGTCATCACTTTGAGTCCTCGTCTCTGAAATAAGTCGAGCTCTATTCACACTTTCTTAACATATTCTTTGCATTGCCTTCGCATAATGTAATTATATAATATTTAGATATAATTTTTTTATATACGAAAGATATATCCTACATGATATAGGACATTATCGGGACAAAAATACTATTAAACTGCTGCAGCCTGTCACTTATTTTGTGAAGGTTTTGAGGATACTATCTCATTGCCAAAAAAGGGCGGATGAAAAGATTAAGAATAATAAGATAAAAGGTATTGGCTAGAGATAAAGGGTTTTGAACATAAATTGGCTTCTGTGGTGTTGTAAATAACAAGTGAAAAAAGGCACTGAATTTTTTGCTACCTAACTTAGAAGCGTAAATTAAATCAAATACTGTATTGACTGCAACTGTAGCGATATCATTTTTCTTATAGCCGAAGGCTATCCCCAGATGCAATAGCGAGAGATTCTTAGCTGTATGGCATTTCATCCAGCAGCTTAAACATAACAATATTGCTTTATTAGACAAGGAATTACTCAATAAATCGGAGTGATCGTTCTGATAACCGGTGATCTGCTGATTATCAAACCACACTTGATTGGTAGAGATAACGAACAACGAAAGTTATTAATTTAAGTGTAGTAAGTCAGCACAGTGCAAAAAGTGCCGAGCTTGCTAAATTTATAGACAATGATAGGAGTCAGATAAAATGGCAAATTTCAGCAGAACTGATTTAGATTTTCTACTTGAGCAGATAGCGATTGCTGATGCAGATTCCGCAGCGCAGCAGGCAGGTACTTTCAACGCATTGCCAGGACTTGTGGGTGATCCAGTGCTGTCTTTTGGCTTGCGCAATGTCGATGGATCTTATAACAATCTGGTCAATGGCCAGAGCTTGTTTGGTGCGGCAGACCGGGTGTTTCCGCGCTTGCTGGCGCCGGAGTTCAGGCCGGGGGAAGATGTGCCTGAGGGCTTTGGATCGCCTGGCCAGGCAGTCGGTACTTCGACTCATTATAACCAGACAGCAGGCTTAGTATTTGATTCGCAGCCGCGTTTGGTCAGTAATCTGATTGTTGACCAGACAGACAGCAACCCTGCCGCAACAAACGCTTTTGTGAATACGAATGGCTCAGAAGTGGTGAGTGGCACTCGTGCCGATGGCGTAACAACTTTTGAAACATATTTCATTCCCAATACCACACCTGATGAAGGCTTGTCGGCACCGTTCAATTCGTGGTTTACGCTGTTTGGCCAGTTTTTTGATCATGGATTGGATTTGGTGAATAAAGGCCAAAGTGGTACCGTTTTTGTTCCACTGCAACCGGGTGATCCACTGTATGAGGAGGGTTCACCGACTAATTTCATGACTCTGACCAGGGCGACCAATCTGCCCGGCGCCGATGGTGTCATAGGGACTGGTGATGATGGCCGTAATCACATTAACCAGACCACACCGTTTGTAGATCAAAACCAGACCTATACCTCGCATCCTTCGCATCAGGTGTTCTTGCGTGAATATGCAATCAACCTAAATACAGGTGATCCGGTTCCAACCGGTAAGCTGTTGGAAGGTTCCGGCGGTTTGGGCGGTCTTGCTACCTGGGCCGATATTAAAGCACAAGCCCAAACCATGCTGGGTTTGAATCTGACCGATGTTGATTTAACAAATCTGCCGTTACTGGCGACCGATACGTATGGCAAGTTTATCCCGGGTCCCAATGGTTACGCGCAATTGGTGCTGCCGGGAAATAATTTACTCGAAGGTAACCCAGCCGATAACGGTGGAAATGGGGTAAATATTCCAGGTAATGTGGTGCGCACCGGCCATGCTTTCCTGGATGATATCGCGCATACTGCAGTACCGAAATTTTTTGAGGGTGCGCTAAATCCTGATCCGGACATCAATGTTGGTAACACACCGGCTTCTAAAACATACGATGACGAGTTGCTAAATGCACACTTTATCACCGGCGATGGTCGCGGCAATGAGAATATTGGCTTGACCACGGTACATACTGTGTTTCATGCCGAGCATAATCGGAAAGTTGATGAAATCAAAGATTTGATTACGACGAGTGGTGACCCTGCATTCATTAACGAATGGAAGTTGCCTGGTAATCAGTGGGATGGCGAGAAATTGTTTCAAGCCGCGCGTTTTGCGACTGAAATGCAATATCAGCACTTGGTATTCGAGGAATTTGCGCGCAAAGTGCAACCAAATGTCGATGTCTTTGTGGATTATGACAGTAGCATCGATCCTGCCATCATGGCCGAGTTTGCCCATGTGGTGTATCGCTTTGGCCATTCGATGCTGACTGAAACCGTTGCCAGAACGGATGCCAATGGCAATGAGGATGATATTGGATTGATTCAGGCCTTCTTGAATCCGGTGGAATTCGCGGATGGTTATACGGATAATCTTGATGCTGCCGCAGCGGTGGTGAGAGGGATGACCAAGCAAGTCGGTAATGAGATCGATGAATTCGTCACCGAAGCCTTGCGC
The DNA here is from genome assembly GCF_902826915.1 of uncultured Nitrosomonas sp. Classification (GTDB taxonomy): domain Bacteria; phylum Pseudomonadota; class Gammaproteobacteria; order Burkholderiales; family Nitrosomonadaceae; genus Nitrosomonas. The sequence goes on along the minus strand of NZ_CADEGP010000099.1, from coordinate 3,711 downwards.
AACAATCTTGTCGGGTTGCCACTTGATTTGGCGGCGATCAACATGACGCGCGCTCGCGATGCCGGTGTTCCCGGATTGAACGATGCACGCCGCATGTTTTTTGATGATAGCGGGCTGAGTGCAGTGGAGCCTTATGTTAGTTGGAACGATTTTGGCGCGGCACTTCGGCACCCGGAATCGTTAGTTAATTTTATTGCCGCGTATGGCAATCATCCAAGTATCGCCGCAGCTACCGACAATGCAGGCAAACGTGCCGCAGCGCAGAATCTCATAGATGGCAATAGTGATTTTATGAATAGCGATGGCACCTTCACCACTGCAAATACCGGATTGGATTCTGTCGATTTCTGGATTGGCGGTTTGGCTGAAGCGCAAGCACCTTTTGGCGGATTATTGGGTTCAACGTTTAATTTCGTGTTTGAAACCCAGATGGAGAATTTGCAGAACGGCGATCGTTTTTACTATCTGGCGCGTACTGCCGGGCTGGACTTCTTCACACAACTGGAAGAAAACTCCTTTGCTGAAATGATCATGCGCAACTTGCCGGATGTGAAACATCTGCCCTTCGATGTGTTTTCAACGCCAACATATACTTTCGAAGCGGCCAATTTATTGGTGAATCCCACCGGTATATTCAATGACCCAAGCACGCCTTATAACGAGACTGCCTTGCTGGTGAGAGACACTTCGTTAGGGTCCAATACCATTCGCTACAATGGCGGAGAGCATATTGTGATGGGTGGTACGGAAGGGGTTGACAGGCTTCGGGCGGGAAATGGTGATGACACTTTATGGGGAGATGGTGGCAATGATCGCCTCGAAGGTGGTGGCGGCAATGATTCGATCAATGGTGGTGATGGTAACGATAGAATTACCGACACTACGGGTGACGACAATATTAAAGGCGGCGATGGACATGATTTCATCAACGGTGGTGCCGGTATCAATTTGATTTTAGCTGGGGATGGTCATGATTTTGTCGTGACCGGAAACGATAGCTCGGAAGTTTTTGCCGGCCCCGGTAACGACTTTATTTATGGCAATACGGCGAATGCCGCCATGATTGGTAACGAGGGACACGATTGGATTCAGAACGGAACTGCCGGTGGTGCCGTGGGTGACAATAATGATCCCTTCAATACCTCAAGAATTCGCGGTAATGATGTCTTTGTCGGTGGTGGTGGTGCCGATGACTTCACGGGTGAAGGCGGGGATGACATCATGAACGGCTTGGCCGGTGTGGACAGAATAGACGGTGACGTGGGTTTTGATTGGGTGGTCAGTGATGGCTTTGGCCAACCTGCCAATATCGATTTGAATCGGCTCATTATTGAAGCGGGTCTTCCAGGGCAGGATTTGACTGTCGATCGGTTCAAATTTGTTGAGGCGGCATCTGGTTGGAATTTGAACGATATCATCCGCGGTGATGATACAACCAGTGTTGAATTAACACTGGTTGATCCAGCCTCGGGACAAAATAACGCACTGAATAACACGAATAACCCAGCGAGCGGGGGGCACAGTGCGGCGGATAGGATAGCGCTGATTACGGGTTTGAGTAATTTGTTGGGCGGCGCCACCAGCTTTGATTCAGGAAATATATTACTCGGTGGTGGCGGCAGCGATGTGCTCGAAGGCCGTGGTGGCGATGACATCATCGATGGTGATGCATGGCTCAACACAAAGATTGTCGCAAACGGCACAACCACGTTCGACCATATGACCGGCACACTTCGGACAGCAGTGCAAAATGGAACCTATAGTCCGGACCAGCTGACCATCGTGCGTGAAATTCTATCCAACAGTACCGGTATTGATACTGCGGTGTACCAGGACGTATTTGCCAACTATGTGGTGAATTCAGATTCCACCGGCACTATATTCGTTGATCACGCTAATCCTACTAATAATAATCTTGACGATGGCAGCGATAGGGTTCGTAACGTCGAGCGGCTGCAGTTTGCAGATAGGATTGCGATTGTCGGCACTCTCGGCAACGATAATCTAGTGGGTACAGCGGGCAATGATGTTCTGTTGGGTTTGCTTGGCAACGACACCCTGGATGGCCTGGACGGTGTGGATGTGTTAAACGGCGGTGCGGGTGACGATACCTATATCGTTGATACCACGACCGATACGATTACCGAATTTGCTGGCGGCGGTACTGATACGGTTGAAAGCTCGGTGACATACACATTGGGTCTAAACCTGGAGAATCTGACGCTGACAGGTACTGCAGCGAATGGTACGGGCAATAACCTTAACAACGTGTTAACCGGCAATGCCAGCGCCAACGTACTCACGGGCTTGGTAGGTAACGACACCCTAATTTCAGGGGGCGGTGCGGATACATTAAGAGGTGGTTTAGATAACGACACGTATGTGATTAGTAGTCTGCCGGTCACGATCACCGAGTTGTTTAATCAAGGTATCGATACGGTCGAAAGCGCAGTGACATTCACGTTGACTAACAATTTCGAGAACCTCACGCTGACTGGAGGGGGTGCGATTAACGGAACCGGCAATGGCTTAGCCAATATCCTTATCGGTAATAGCGGCAACAATACGCTCAGTGGCGGACCTAGAACCGATACGCTTAATGGCGGTGATGGCGACGATACGCTGATTGGCGGGCCGCATGCTGACATTCTGGCAGGCGGAGCGGGTGCGGATACCTTTAAATACCTTGCAGCAGTTTTTCATTCCAATGTTGCAAATAGAGACACCATCATGGACTTCGTGAGCGGAACCGATACGATTGACCTGAGTGCGATCGATGGTAATACAACAATGGCATTTCCAGGTGATCAAGCATTTATCTTTGTCGGAGATAATGCTTTCAGCGGTAGGAGTCAGCTACGTTATGACCCGTTAACGGGTTTGCTGGAAGGTAACACGGCTGGAAATAACGCTCCTGAGTTCCAGATTCTGTTGGCAGGAGCACCAACGCTTGTTGAGGGAGATCTGGTGTTGTAAACACCGGAAAAGGGGGTGACACCCATCAGTTTACTTTGATCTGATGGGTGTCAATAAGTTTTTTCAGGGTTTATACATAATCAAGATGTACGCAAAGTGCGATTTGATTTAGAAAATTAACTTTAGGGAGGGCATTATCATGAAAAGCGGAGAATATGAATCTAATTTAGGCAACGATATTGACTCGGATTCTCCATTGAATGAATCGCGGCGTGCGTTTTTTAAAACAACGGGAGCCACGATTCTGGCCGCGCCGGCCATTCTAACCTCGCGCAAAAGTGCAGCGTATTCCTGATGATGAATCGGCTACCGCCCAACCCGCTAACCACGCTCTGGCTGAGAAATTTGTCAGAAGAGATGGAGTTCGCTGGAATAAACCGATCTGGCCAGTGGCGCTTTGTTTCCGTATTGTGATCCAAATCGCTGAACGTAACCGGTGGAGCATGGCGTCTACACTGGCTGATCCAATCCAAATCATGGCGACGACTAGTCATCTTGATCCAAAGGCGGTGCATGCCGGTATACACACTGTCTATAATGTTTCTATCAGCTAAACCTTTATCAATCTCCCGGAAGATCCGGGAGATTGCCTGATATATCTTACAAGCTATGGCATACAACCTAAAAAGGCTGCCCAGATTGTATGTTAATAAACAGATACCATGTGCAATCACAGGAGAAATGCGCCTTCTGAGCCGATAATGATCGATAAAAGTGATTGTTCGCGTGATTTCA
>NZ_CADEGP010000098.1 GCF_902826915.1 uncultured Nitrosomonas sp. | reverse complement strand
GGATCATTCGGTGCTGTCTCGTTTCAGGACACGATTAACACAAGCGCATGCCTGGCATATCTTACAAGCTATGGCATACAACCTAAAAAGGCTGCCCAGATTGTGTGTTAATAGACAGATACTCTTCCACACACATAAAAATCAGAAATTGTAACGAGTTTGGAGATTCGTTGAATTTTGCAAAGGCTTCAACATAATTATGATTGAGTATTGAAACAGATGAAAAAAAATAAAATTGCATCAATGGTATTTCGGGTTTTAGGGATTGTTTTGTTGACTCTAACCTATTTTGCAACCGGAAAATTAGGTTTGGCTTTTCCCTATATGGGATCGAACATCACCTTGTTCTGGCCTCCAACGGGAATAGCACTTGCAGCACTTATGATCTGGGGGTTGTGGTGCTGGCCAGGTATATTCTTTGGTGCGCTTCTAGTCAATTTGACCACTGGCGATCTTACCTTATCCACTGCTAGCCTGATTGCGCTTGGTAATACTCTAGGGTCAGTATTTGGTGCAATACTACTCAAGCAAGTGACTAATTTTAAAAATGACTTTCTACGTAGCCGCGATATATTGGTATTTGTCTTAATTGTGCCGAGTAGTATGTTACTTCCCCCTAGCTTTGGTGTGCTGGCTTTATTTGCTAGCGATAACTTGATAGCGGACCAGATACAACAAGCATGGCTGGGCTGGTGGTTTGGCGATATGATAGGCATACTGATTTTTACTCCGCTATTGCTAGTATGGTCAATTTATTATAAGAATAAGGCTGCTCGCCATGAGGCTTCAAACGCTGAATCTGTCTTGGTCATCACACTCTGCGCCGTAATTGCGTGGTCAGTTTTCGGAAGTATGCTGTCAATTGGAGAATTTCAGTTATCACTAGCTTTTCTAGTGTTTCCTCCATTGCTTTGGGCCAGTTTGCGTTTAGGTGCGTTAGAGGCTGTGTTGGCAGCAGCTGTTATTTCCATAATTGCTGCTTGGGGTACTGCCCAAGGGATAGGTCCCTTTATAAATGGCGCTTTTTCGCTAGATCATTTAATTTTGTGCATTTTTGTCGCCACCAATATGTTGACTGCATGCTCGATTGCCAGCATCCAGATTGCGCGCAGGAGTTCCGATCGTGAGCTGCGTGAGAGCGAATCTCGGTTGCGGCTGGCGCTAAGTGCAGCTAATCAAGGCCTGTGGGATATTAATGTGCAAACAGGTGAAGCATTAGTAAGTCCGGAATATGCGTTAATGCTTGGCTATGAACCTGATGAGTTTATAGAAACCCACAATAAGTGGCTTGATCGCCTGCATCCGGAGGATCGTGAGCGAGTGAGTCGAATATATCAGGAATACATCAATGGCTTGCGCGAACATTACGCAGTGGAATTTCGTCAGCTTACTCTACAAAACTCCTGGAAATGGATACTGTCGATTGGCAAGTTGGTGGAATATGACAGCCAAAATCGTCCATTACGCATGCTGGGTACGAACACCGATATTGAAGAACGCAAAACCAGGGAAATTGTTTTACAACAAAGCGAGGAGGCTTTAAGCCATTCGTTGGAAGAGTTACAGGTATCTGAAAAGCATCAGCGTGAATTGCGTACTCTGGCAGAGCGCGAACAAAGCCGCATGAGTGCACTGCTTGCAGCCATGAATATTGGTATTCTGTTTGAAGACAACGAACGTCGTGTTGAATACGTGAATCCCGCTTTTTTGCAGATGTGGCTGATCAACGAGAATGACGATCTGACAGGATTGCCGACGAAAATTGTGCTGGAACGATCCGCCGAGCGTTTTGCACAACCCACACATGCCTCTAAATTTGTTCTTAACGTTATGCATACTCATGAAGTCAGTGAAAGTTTCGAGCTGGAACTAAGCGACGGTCGCATGCTCACCCAGCTATCCTATCCGGTTACTGATATTGAAGGGCTGGTACTAGGGCGATTATGGATTTATGAGGACATTACTCAGGAACGCCAAACCGCACAACAACTGTTGTATCTGGCCGAGCGTGATCCTTTAACTGGTCTATACAACCGACACCGCTTCCAGGAGCAACTTGAATTTCTGATAGCAAACTGCCTGCGCAACCGAGGTAAGTTTGCTTTATTGTATTTTGACCTGGATGACTTTAAATATATTAACGACACTTTCGGTCATAGTGCAGGCGATACGGTATTAGTCAGAGCCGCTGGAGAAATATCCAGCGTAATTCGGCAAATCGAAATTTTCGCTCGACTGGGTGGCGACGAGTTCGCCATACTAAGCATTATCCAGCCAGACGAAGATATTAATGCCTTACCCTCCCGTATTGTCACTGCCATTGCATCAATACCATTGCGTTTTCACGGTACCAATCTTCGTTTGACCAGCAGCTTGGGTGTGGCGATCTTTCCAGAACACGGCGAAACAACCGAAGACTTGATTGCGCATGCAGATACCGCGATGTACCAGGCCAAAACTCAGGGCAAAAATACCTGGGCAATTTATGATGCGGAGCGTGATGATTCGAAGGCTATGTTACAACGGATGACATGGCGTAACCGAATTGCCCAGGCATTGGAACAGGATCTGTTCGAACTGCATTTTCAAGGCGTTTATTTAACCAGTGATAGATCTCTCAGTCATGCTGAAGCGCTGATTAGGATGCGTGACCTGGAGCATCCAGATTACTTGATCATGCCAGGTCAATTTATTCCGATCGCCGAGAAAAGCGGTCAAATTTTGGATATCGATCGCTGGGTTGTAAAAAAGAGTATTGAGAAATTGGCCAATGACCTCAATATGCCGCCACTGGCGATCAATATTTCTGGGCGAACATTCGATGAACCTTCATTGCCACTTTATATTCGAAAATTATTGCTGGAACGAGGCGTCGAACCTAGTCGCTTAATTATTGAGTTGACCGAAACCGCTGCCGTTTCCGATATTCATGATGCGCAACGCTTTATTGAATCCATTCATCAATCAGGCTGTAAGGTCTGCCTGGATGATTTTGGCAGCGGTTTTTCTACCTTTGGTTATCTCAAATATTTAGGCGTGGAAATTTTGAAAATAGACGGCTTATTCATTAGCGATTTGCACAATAATCGAGACAACCAGGTTTTTGTTAAAGCCATGGTGGATGTAGCGCACGGGCTAGGAAAAATAACCGTGGCAGAGTACGTCGAAGATGAAGATACCTTCAAAATGGTTAAAAGGCTGGGGGTCGATCTTGCGCAGGGATATCACTTTGGCAGACCCAGTAAAATTTTACCTAAATTAAACTACCCAACCTAATAAAACGGGGAATTAATCCGAAAAGATTAACGTTCTATATCTTGGTGCTCTTTGCGTTTAAGTTTATCGCAGTCTGCGATGTGTTCCTGCAAACTGGTTTCCCGAATTGTGTGCTGATCATAGATACGTTGTCCGATCGGCACTTGATACCCTTGCTGTTTGATCAAAATTGCACCGACCGGGCAGATGGTCGCCGCCAAGTCGGTCGTTGCGATCGGACTGTTGGCTAATTTTCCGCCCGGGGAGTTGACGATTAAATGCGTTTTTGTTCCGCGCCCAACGATGGCAAACACATTTTTCCCATCTACTTCACGGCTGGCGCGCACGCATAAATCGCACAGGATGCAGCGTCTGTGATCAAGCAGGATATCGGGATGTGATGCGTCGATTTCGCGGCGTTGATAAAACTGCGGAAAGTGATCGTCCAGCATACCGAGATAATAAGCCATAGCCTGCAACTTGCAATTGCCGGTTTTTTCACACGACGGGCAGATGTGATCGCCTTCGACGAATAGCATCTGCGTGAGTGCTTTGCGCGCTTCGTTCAATTCTGGTGTGTTACTTCGGATTGTCTGATCCGCTGCTGCTGGTGTCGTGCATGCAGCAACGCTGCGATTTTCGATTTCTACTACGCACAAGCGGCAATTGCCGCTTGGCGGCAAGCCGGGATAGTGGCATAAATGCGGAATATAAACCTTGGCGGCTAGTGCGGCGTCCATGATGGTTTGCCCTGGGGTGAACGGAATTTCCTGGCGGTCTATGCGAATTGTGTTTTGCATTGCTGACATTTCGATTTAATCCAGGTGGGCTGTGGCGTCGTCGCGGCGCGTGATCTGCCGAGCGCTTTCCAGTGCCTGATCAAGATCGAATTGCGCAACGAAATGCTGATTCAGATGGGCTGCAAAAACTTGCGGAAAATGCTGCAAGCCGTCCAGAACATGATTAGCAGCGGTATGCCCCAAGCCACAATGCGAGTGATGCTGAATCAAAAAAGCGAGCTGTTTCAGTGTTTCGATATCGTTTGTTGTGCCGTGACCCTCGGCAATTTTATCCAGATTACTTTTTAACAGCTGTGTGCCGACGCGGCAAGGAGTGCAAAAACCGCAGCTCTCATGCGCAAAAAAATGGGCAAAATTGCGATGAACCGTTAGCAAGTCACGCTGGTGACCGAAGATTAAAAATGACCCACCGGTGGATATATCCTCGAAACTGATGGTATGGTTAAAATCCGGCGCGCCAATTAGCTTTCCAGCAGGTCCACCTAGTTGTACCGCTTGTACTCTCTGCGCGCCGCAATCACCCAAGATTTGTTGAATGCGCACGCCAAACGGGTATTCATAGATTCCCGGTGAAAGGCAATCACCACTGACGCTGAGGATTTTTGTGCCGGTCGATTTCTGGGTGCCGACAGAATTAAACCAACTGCTGCCATGCGCGACGATATGTGCTGCGGCAATTAAGGTTTCAACGTTATTGACCACAGTGGGTTGTCCTAGATAACCATGTGTGACCGGAAAGGGCGGTCGGATACGTGGAATGCCGGGTTTACCTTCTAGCGATTCGATTAGTGCCGATTCCTCGCCGCAAATATAGGCGCCCGCACCCACGACAATGTCGATGTCAAAGTGGAAATCTGCATGATTTAGAATGTGTCTTCCTAATAGTCCGTGCTTACGCCGTTGCGTAAGCACGGCTTGCAAGTGCGAGAGCAGATAGCGATATTCCCCGCGCAAATAGATCGAACCCTTGTTTGCTCCGATAATAAAAGCGCATATTGTCATACCTTCAAACAACGCTTCGGCGTGATGGCGCAGTAACACACGATCTTTAAACGTGCCGGGCTCGCCTTCGTCGGCGTTGCAGATGACATAATGCGCATCACCAGGCGCTTCGCGGCACAGTTGCCATTTTTTACTGGTATTGAATCCCGCACCGCCGCGCCCATTTAAGCCGGATTGCTGGATAGTCGTCAATGTTTCTGCCGCGCCGTGCGTTATTGCTTGCTGTAGCGCGCTGCCGGGTGCAAGCTGTGTTGTCAACAAAAGGTTGCGTCGATAGATTGTGTCATGTATCTCAAACCATTCCGCTGGCCATTTATCCGTCGATATGTTGGCTGTAATCTGCTGCGCAATCTGTGTAATTTTGTCCGGGTTCAAGTGAGTAAGCGGTATGCCATTGACCAGCAACGATGCACCTTGATCACATAATCCGATGCAGGAGGTCTCGCCAATGCTGATCAATCCATCTGCCCGCGTCTTACCGGGATTGACTTGCAATTGCTGCGCCAGCAATTGCATCAGGTTTTGTCCATCTGGCAGATAGCCGCAGCTGGTGCAATTACTGAATAATATGTGGAAACGGCCGCATGGTTGTGCGGAAAAAAAAGAATAAAACGCTACGACTCCAGCTACTTGACTGAGCGGCAAATTAAATTCGGCCGCGACTTGTTGCATGGCCTGCGGTGAAATATGCAGATATTCCTGTTGCAATGCATGCAGCCGGTGCAACAGATGTTCTTGCGGCAAATTAAAAGAATTATGCTGGCATGAATTCGTCATGCCAATGAGTATAGCGGGATTTGCCTTAGAGCAACAGAAATGCAATAAGGAGTTGCCGAGAATGAAGCCTCAAGCCAGCAGAGCCGCCACAATGCCGGTGATGAATATGCCATCAAATGTACCCGCACCGCCGATCGAAGCATACGGTGTGCCGAGCCGGGAAATATCCTTCATGCGTAGTAAATCTGCCCCAATCAGCACTCCCAATGTGCCGCTGATATATGCCAGCGAGGCCCTTTGGTCCGGGCTGATTGATAATCCCACTAACGCTGCACTGATTGGGGCGATCAGAATTGGCATGCCAATGCCAAGTCCCGAAATCGGGCGGCTAAAAATGTAGCTGATACTACTTATGATAGCGATCCCCAGCAATGTGAACGATAAACTCAATGCGCTATTGGAAAATAAGTAAATTGATAGTGTTACTGGTATCAGACAACCGCCAAGATTGATGAAAATCTGCGTTTCGTTATTAAACGGCTGTGCGGGTATTCTAAGCAATCCTTTGTACACAGACTGTGTGAATGTCTGTTCTGTAGCAGTGCTTTTAATTCTTGCTACCGGAAGATTTACGGCGCTGCCGAGTAGTGATAGAAACAGTATTATCAGCCCAAATTCAGGTGGCAGCCCCAGTTTTACAAAAGCAAAAGACAGTAGCTCTATCTGGATCAATATTATTATGATGCCAAGCAAAGCAACGAAAAATAGCAGGTGAATCGGAGAAAAATAGTTTTTCATCATGTTATAGTGCGAAAGATAGCACTCAGTGGCGCTATTTTTTAAATTAAGTAAAAAAACATTTAGTTATGATATTCTTTCAAAGACTAGCTTGCTTAAAGTTATGATCAAAAAGTTGCAGTCGAGCTAGAAATTTGCTGCGCTTCCAATTAGAAATAGAATAAGCAATGATTGTTAGTCAATGGTATTGAAGGATTATCCTCTTTGCAGTGAGAGGATAATCCCTTGACGAAGATACTTTGTCTGACTACCATAAAAAAGGAAGGCAGTGCAATTTATTGCTGTTTTCTGTATGTTTCTTTAACCAATTTAAGGGCTTATTATGTTACAGCTAAAAAAAACGCTATTAAGCAGTATTGCTCCTGTATTGTTGTCTATTGCGCTGGCCAGTCCAGCGATTGCTTCTGATGCCCATCATGCACACAAAGGGCTTAATTATGGTAGTTTCACTAAAGAGCATGTATTGTTAACTCCTAAAGACTATCGTGAATGGGTATTTATTGGCGCATCTGTGACACCTAATGAATTAAATGATGATAAAGCAGCCTTCCCAGAATTTCATAATGTCTATGTTGACCCTACCAGCTGGTACCACTGGAAGAAAACGGGCGAATTCCGGGATGGAACCGTTATCGTTAAAGAATTAGCTAGCATAGGGAGCAAAGAAGCGCCTAGCGGGAATGGCTATTTCCCAGGTGAGTACAATGGTATTGCTGCTATGGTGAAAGATTCCAAGCGCTATCCCGAAAGACCCGGTAACTGGGCATTTTTTGGTTTTGAATCGTATGAAGCCAAACAAGGTATTATCCAAGCGGATGAAGCATGTGCTGCCTGCCACAAGGATCATGCTGCACACGATATGGTCTTTACCCAATTTTACCCCGTATTACGTGCTGCTAAGTCAGGCAAATAATAATGCGTAACCGGTTTTGAGCCGACAAGTTTTGTGATGAGGCAATTTAGTTTACTTGTTAAGCTAAGTTGCCTTTCTGTTTTGTGTGTGAGCTGTATAAGGAGGCGGATTCAAGTTTGAAGTGCAATTTTGAATAACGCAGGTCCTGGGGGTTGGA
>NZ_CADEGP010000097.1 GCF_902826915.1 uncultured Nitrosomonas sp. | reverse complement strand
CAAAATTCAATTAGCACAAACAGCTCTTTCTGGTCAGTTTTGGGTTAGCGTCAACAGATTGATCTTCATTCAGCAAATCATCCCAAGCATACGCTTGTGTTAATCGTGTCCTGAAACGAGACAGTACCGAATGATCTGGAGCATCGTGTTCCAGATCAGGCCCAAAAACCGCATCACGCGCAGATTCGCGTTAGTCATGTCTTCAACGGATTCATCACTGAGTCCACCATGCCAGATTCTTGCCAGCAACATCTTGAACAGCAGCAACCCAGGATAGGCAGGACGGCCTGCGGCATCATATGTGGGGACATAATATTCAGCGATTGCTTTTTCTATCGGTTCTCAATCAATCAGGTAATCGATTTGATTGAGGAAGCTTACTTTGCGGGTACGGCGGGTGGCATCAAACTCTGAAAAAAATTATATCAATTAACTCAATAATATGATTCAAAAAATTATTACATCATCATCCGCACCTGAAAATGACTCTAACCGTGCAAAGTTCTTTTTTTATGAAAAATTTATTAAAAATCTATTGACGAGGAAAATTTTCCCACATACAATTCATTTGTGCGTGGGAAATAATCACACACATACTTTAGGCATTGAATCTAATGAACCGTGTAATTTAAAAGCTAACTTCTAGGAGAACAAAATGAAATTATCAATAATGAAAACTTCAACAGCTCTAGCAGCCGTTTTAGCAGTATTTGTAACCTCACTCCCTGCAACCGATGCAAACGCCGCAGACATTCGTGTAAAATGCGAGACAAAAGCAAACCGATCAAAAGTTTCTGTGGATGGAAGTAATCTAGTAGCCGGAAACTACATCGCTAAAATCATATCGGGCAGTCACACAAAAAAATCTGGCCCTAAATCTACTGTAGGTGATGAAGTAGAATTTGATTTTGATAGTGACCCAGCAAATGTTGCTGCTGGCGCGACTCGAATCAGTCGTACTTTTATTCAAGGCCAAGTAACGGGACAACTCATCAACGAGCAAGGATTTACAGTAGCTCAAGCTACTAGAGCTTGCCGCTCAAAGTAGAAGGCCGAGGGCTGCTTGGATTGTTGGTCAAACTCAAGTAGCCAAAGCCAAGCCCTGGAGTGCCATTATCCCCTCCGGTATCTTCAGGGCTATTTGCAAATATATTATTTGTACTTTTGTACGCATCATACAAATTTCCACACCGTGATACATTTCAGTACTGCACCTGAAACAAACACCTCGATTCTATACGAGCAAGCACAAATCAATACGACTAAAATTTTGCTGGTGCCTTTGTATATTCTCGCCAAGACGAATAAAATTATTTAACAAATAAAAAATCATGAAACTGTTGAGCTGGAACATCCAATGGGGACGTGGAATGGATGGACAAGTCGATCTTGCACGCATCATCCGGACGATCCGTCAGATAGACGAATTTGATGTCATTTGCCTGCAGGAAGTCGCGGTCAATTTCTCCAGCCTGCCGGGCAGCCGGGGCGAGAATCAGGTTGCTGAACTTTCAGCACAATTGCCCGGTTACACTGCAATCTATGGCGCAGCCACCGATGTGCCGGGCAGCCGTGGTGGACGCAGCCAGTTTGGCAACGCCATATTTACCCGCTTGCCTGTTGGTCAAGTTTGGCGGCATCTGTTGCCGTGGCAGGCAGAATTAGCTACCCCCAGTATGCAGCGCGTACTGGTGGAAGCCGTCGTGACAACGAATATTGGTCCCTTGCGCACCATGACCACACACCTCGAATACTATTCACAGCACCAGCGCGAAATCCAGATCGACGCCATTCGGCGCTTGCATCAAGAGGCTTGCGCGATGTCGCAACGAAAATTTCTAGCTGAGGAACGAAGCAAAACTTTCGAAGCCTTTCCCAGATCGGCAGAAGCAATCTTGTGCGGCGATCTCAACTTCCCTGCCACAGCACCTGAACGCGCACAGATTCTGGAGTCTTTCAACGATGGCACCCCCAGCTTTCACGATACTTGGTCGGTATTGAATCCCGGCACGCCACATGCACCAACCGTTGGCATCCACCCGGTAGATTTTGTCGACCGTCCGGAATGTTATGATTTTGTGTTGATTACCAGTGGATTAGTGAAACACCTGAAAACGCACGGCATTGATGCTGAAACAAAAGCTTCGGATCATCAACCGGTGTGGATTGAGTTGAGGTAAAAGCGATCTCGTAGAAAAAATGGAAAATAGTTTTTGCCGCTGGCAAAAATAAAATCTACCGCCTTACTTCTTTACTTGGAAACAGTAATGCGCTTAGTTGACTCCATTTGCGTACTCCGTAAATAGCCTAAATAACAACCTGCCAGCATTCCTAAAACCCAACTGAGAACAACAAGTGTGGGCATTAGATGCGAATCGTTCGTATCGCGAAACCGAGTTATTAATACCCCAAGTGGTGTTGCACCTAACAATATAAAAACGCAGATTCCCAGCGTCCCTTTACTCCAACGATACACTGCGTAGGATAGCAACAGAAATGGTAATGCCATAACTAATTGCATAGACCAGGAAATGCCACTCCAAAGTAATCCGAAACCAAGGAATGACAATAGAAAACCATTCACAAGCGCGCACAAGGCAATGAATATATTGTGTGTATTTGATTTTTCTTGCATATTAACAACCAATTATTACTAAACGATTTGTTAAATAATTCAGCATCCTGCATGCTCCCTAACAGCAATAAAGTTATCTTAAAGCTAACCTTTCGTTGAAATTATAATTCCAAGCTTCAATCCTGCAATGACGATACCATTGATAAGATAGTCGATCTAACAGTCAGAGTAAAACATTAAGGCATATTGAGAACCTATAATCAATTCAAATTAAAATGCTATACTCGCAAAGCCATTGTAAGCTTGAGGAGAAAGCTGATCAATTTCTAAAATAGAGTTAAATTTTGCATGAAAAAACTGAGCAAAAAATGTGCAGCTATTTCTTCTGTTCCTGCTATTACAATTTTAAAAATTACATAGAATGCTGACAACCGCCGTAATCACTCCGATCAATCATGTTTTGCGCAGTGAAAGTTGGGCATCGAAGCGATTGCAATCTTTTTCTGGTAAAACAATCTGCGTCCAGATTTCTCCATTAATTAATCTTAAAATGCTTATCGACACAGCGGGTGAATTACAGAAAATTGATGAATCTATGAATGTAGATGCAACACTGACATTATCCCCGCTAATACTGCCAAGATTGCTGACCCGGGAATTAAATGCATTCGCGCAAATAAAAACTGCTGGTAATCCAGCTTTGGTTGAAGAATTGATCAATATCGGTAAGCAAATCGACTTCAAAGGAATCCTTGAACACGATCTTAGTAATGCAATCGGAGACATACCAGCGCACCGAATCGCCCAAACGAGCGAGCATCTGGTGCAATGGCAAATAAAAAATATTGATCGCTTTGCTCAGACATTGATCGAATATTTGACAGAAGAAAATGTTTTTTTAGTCAAACCTAACACAATCTTTCGATTTTCACGAGAAATCAATAATATAAAACTCCATATTGAACAACTAGAACGGCGGTTAAATAAATTGGCGAAACAGAGTGCTTCCGCAAATGAACAGACAGTCCCATGAAGCAGACTCTTCTTATCGAATGGCAATGCGCAAATGACTGTAAAATCAGACTCGGATAACAAATACCTGAAACATTCTAACTAACTTTTTTGGCACCATTCTTCCTTACCGATTATTGATTCACTCATGCGCCTATTCCGACTTCTAAAAATTCAATTCGTCGCCTTCCAATTCGGATTGGATGAATTTGTCTTAAACCATAGCCGTTTGCGAGTGCTAAGAATCATTGTGAGAACATTGACTTTCTGGCGGAAACTGG
This sequence comes from uncultured Nitrosomonas sp., assembly GCF_902826915.1. Taxonomy (GTDB): domain Bacteria; phylum Pseudomonadota; class Gammaproteobacteria; order Burkholderiales; family Nitrosomonadaceae; genus Nitrosomonas. Next base: position 3,807 of record NZ_CADEGP010000097.1, on the reverse strand, counting down.
ATAAACCGCGTGGAGAGAGATTACGATTGGCTTTAGAAAAATTAGGCCCTATTTTTGTCAAATTTGGCCAGATGCTATCCACTCGCCGCGATCTCTTACCTCACGATATCGCTGATGAACTGGCGAAATTGCAGGATCAGGTTCCCCCATTTTCTTTGCAACTCGTATTATCAACATTAGAAAAAGAATATGGTCGGAAAATCAATGAAGTATTTTTCAAATTTAATGAAACACCAATAGCTAGCGCCTCCGTTGCACAAGTCCATTTTGCGGTCTTGCACGATGGAACCGAAGTGGCGGTAAAAATATTACGCCCTAATCTAGGGCCTACTATCACACACGACGTCGCGTTGATGGACACAGGCGCCTGGTTGGCGGAAACCCTCTGGTCGGACGGAAAACGCCTAAAACTGCGGCAAGTGGTCTCAGAGTTCGCTCGCCATTTAGATGATGAGCTTGATCTGATGCGCGAAGCAGCCAACTGCAGCCAATTACGCAGAAATTTTCTGAATTCTCCATTGCTGCTGGTGCCAGAAGTCTATTGGGATTATTGTCGCAACGGTGTAATGGTGATGGAACGCGTCAAAGGCATCCCTATCAGTCATGTTGAAGAATTAACGATACAAGGGGTTGATATCCCCCAATTGGCACGTGTTGGAGTGGAAATATTTTTTACCCAAGTATTTCGCGACGGCTATTTTCACGCCGATATGCATCCGGGAAACATCTTTGTCGGTCAGGATAGTCGATATATTGCGGTTGATTTCGGCATTATGGGAACACTCAGTGATCAAGATAAAAACTATTTGGCACAAAACTTTCTGGCCTTCTTTCGTCGCGACTACGGGCGCGTTGCGCAAGCTCACGTTGAAGCCGGCTGGGCGCCAAAAAATACTCGCGTAGATGATTTTGAATCTGCCATACGCGCTGTCTGCGAACCCATCTTCGACAAGCCGCTAAAAGAAATATCATTTGGGCGAGTTCTGTTCCAACTGTTTCAGGCCTCGCGGCAATTTAATGTCGAAATCCAGCCTCAATTAGTATTACTGCAAAAAACACTACTCAATATCGAAGGCCTTGGCCGTGATCTGGATCCAAATTTGGATCTCTGGAAAACCGCTAAACCGTTCTTAGAACATTGGATGGCTGAGCAAATTGGCCTGCGCGGACTTGCCAGCCGTATGCAAAAAGAAGCCCCGAATTGGGCAATTATCCTGCCGGAATTTCCTCGCCTGATACACCAAGCTTTTGCGGAAAACCGCAATCATGATTTAGAAAAAAGAATGACCGACTTGGTCATCGAAGAGAAACGACAAAATCGACTACTGTTGCTTATTGCAATCTTGCTGGCTGGATTACTGGCTTGGCAAATACTCCACTGACTCGCTTCAATCTTGAATTTTTCCACAGAAAAAATATTCTTCTCGTGAAAGCAATTCTTGATTAATATTAGAAATACTACACACCGCATCACCAATCAAATTTGAACAAGAAAATTACGTTAAACTAGCAATTCACTTTTTCTAACTTCAATATCATCTTCATGAGTTATTATCAATATCATGTCTTTTTCTGCACCAATCAACGTGAAGGTGGTGCCAAATGTTGCAATAATTTCTGCGCCCAGGAATTGCGCGATTATGCCAAACAGCGTATCAAATCATTAAAACTCGATGGTAAGAAAAAAATCCGTGTGAATAATGCTGGGTGCCTTGATCGCTGCAGTGAAGGTCCAGTTATTGTGGTTTATCCCGAGGAAATTTGGTACACCTATATCGATCAAGAAGACATTGATGAAATCATCGATGAACACTTGCTTAAAGGAAATATTGTTGAGCGTCTTAGAATCTGATTTCAACTTAATCTTAGGGAATTTTGCTGCTTGGTATCGTCAGTCAGTGTCTCTGACTTCAAGTGCAGCCAGTTCCAGTCCCTCAATTTCTTGCAATGATTTGCCCGCAATCCCCTGCAAATCTCCATACATGCCCACTGTTGCCGTCATCACGCGCTCAATCTGCTCCTCACGTTTAGCCCATTGTTTCATAATCACTTTGCGCTCCCTTTCTAGGTCTTCCTGCAGGGTAGAAAACGCCTCGACAATCGCTTCCACGCGCTGACGGAAACGCGGACCGGTAAGGTATTGGTAAACCATCTCGGTTTTGGTTTGCTGGCCTTCTGACGACTGGCGCGCGAGCGCAACTTCCAACAAGGATTGACGTAGAATCATCGCTACCGGCAGTGCAGCACGCGGGTGAGCAACCCAGACACCTTCAATCAATTCAAATGTTTCAGTGCCTTTCGGCAGGCTATGGCTTACAATAATAGCGATTTCTGCTTTCGCAGCGCGTTGATCATCACGCAGCTTCACCAACCAAACATCGCTCCAATTCTTGGTACGTTTGAATTCCCACAAGATGACGCCGCATGGTTGACCGCCTGCACCGACAACACGATGCAACACATCCCCGCCATATTCACCTTTGGGAACCGGCTCAATTGCATCATAAGGAAATTTTATGCGTAACAGGTTTTCCAGTTCGAGTTCCTGCACTTCTCCTTGCAGTTGTTGCGAGCCCTGCTCAGCCCTGCGTTTGAGATCTTCGATCTGTTTTTGCATCGCGGCAATGGTTTGCTCCTTTTCCATCACCTTGAATTTTTGTTCTTCTTCGGCTTCTTTTTTGGCGAGTGAACGAACTTCGATCAGTCCATCCTGCACTCTTTTGGCAACCGTGAGCTCCAGCTCGCGCTTAGCGTCATCGAGTTCACGCTGTTTCTTGATCAATTCGGCTTGCGCCTGTTGTGCTTGCGCGAGTTTTTCTTCGCGTACTTTCAACACTTCTTGTAATTCGATCAGTTCATGCGCCTTGCTTTCCAGTTCGGCGGCACTGGCCAATTTAGCCTTGCGAGATTCCTCTGCAATCACGCGCGCACGCTCTGTTTTCAATTGCTCTGCCACTTGACTAGCCACTAGATCTTCTAGCTTACGTTTGTCCTCAATTAATTGCTTTTCTCTATCGCGCATTGCCTGTTCGCGTTGAATAATTTCACTGTTCTTTTTCGCCAACTGTTGTTCAAACTGTTTCCGCGTTGATTCAATCAGGGGAGCTGCCAATGATTCGGTAAGTTTAATTTCAGTTTTACAATTTGGACAGGTTATCGTTGGCTCTGTCATAACACTATTTCTCCTGTTAATGGCAATGAGACTGCTCGTTATGTTTTATAACGAATTAAATAAAAATCCAAAATTGATTCATAAGGTTAAATTCCAGATTTATATAATATCGCGCAGTAGCACGCCGCTTCTTTAGTAGATAACTCTCTGAACATTTATATCAAATTAAGAAATGAGGTGCTACTAGCAACTCACCAGCGAACAACGATATTAGATTTACGGGTAAATTCGCGATGCAAAATGAAACCAGAAGAAATAAGTAGTATTCTAAATTAAAATAAACGATACCGAACGACAAATGAGTTCGGTTCCGAAAAATATACCCAACCAAGCAATTATTCTTACAGAAGTGGTCACACAAATTCGGACAGTCCTTTAAGTGGTAATCTTGCTCAACCCAAGTCGTACAATAGGCGACAAAAAAGAAACGAGAGTATGATAAGGACGAAAAGGAATCACGCAGCGGGATTCAAAGCCAAGGTGGCCATAGCGGCGATCAAGGGTGACAAGACACTAGCTGAGTTAGCGGAACAATTCGATGTGCATCCGAATCAGATTTCGGAATGGAAACAGCCGTTATAGGAATCTGCAATTAATGTATTCGGGAGTAATTCGAAAGCAAAGACCGCTGGGCC
>NZ_CADEGP010000096.1 GCF_902826915.1 uncultured Nitrosomonas sp. | reverse complement strand
GATCAAAAACAGCAGGTCGCTTGATTCTCATACACCAGATTTGACTATAGCTCTAGCGCCTCTGATGCCTGGTCAAGTTGCTGCATAATGGAGTGAGCGCGTTGATAAAATGCTATGCCCTTATCCGTCCCGATTACACCTCGTTTGGAGCGGTGCAGCAACTCGACTTTCAAGGCAGCCTCAAGATCGCTAATCCGCTTACTAATAACCGACTTTGACAAACCCATGCGTTGTGCAGCAGCACTTATGCTGCCAGTTTCCATAGCATGTAGAAAAGCTAGAATATCATCTAATCGATGTTGCATTGTTCTGTATTTCCGAACACCAAATTCGAAGAAACATGGGTTCTCAATTTATAGTGGAAAGTGTAATCTTAGCGCACTGGATCAAAATATGAACATCTGGACATCAAGAATTAATTGATGAAATTGACATTCTTTATTTAAATCGTTAGATATTAGAAAGGAGATATCCAATGCTTGCAACCAAACCTCAATCATTTGCCAAGAAGCTCCAGCATATTCTGCGTAATAATAGCCAGCATTGGGTTGGGGACGGCTTTCCTGTTCGCTCCCTGTTTAGTTATCCGAAGTTTGGAGCATCCATTAGCCCTTTTTTGCTATTTGATTATGCAGGTCCGATTGAGTTTCCGCCGACAACCCAACGTTTGGGTGTCGGTGAACATCCCCATCGTGGTTTTGAAACAGTGACCATTGTTTATAGTGGCGAAGTGGAACATCGCGACAGCTCTGGCGGAGGCGGAAAGATAGGCCCTGGGGATGTGCAGTGGATGACCGCTGCTTCTGGTATTGTTCATGAAGAATTTCATGGTAGGGATTTTGCGCAGCGAGGCGGATTATTTGAAATGGTGCAACTATGGGTTAATTTGCCGGCCAAAGATAAAATGTCACCGCCACGCTATCAGAACATTTTAAATGACCAGATTCCTGTCGCGAAACTCCCTGGTGATCAGGGAAAGGTACGCGTCATTGCAGGTGAATTCGATGGGTTGAGGGGACCAGCTCAGACGTTTACACCGATTCATATCTGGGATATACGTTTGTCTCGCCAACAAACGATTGATCTTACTGTCCCCGAAGGCTACAACACGATTTTGGCAGTATTGAAAGGCTCTGTGCAGATTAATCATTCAGAAACGATTGGTGCAGCAGAAGTCGCCATATTTGATCCGGTAGGCGATCACATTGGTATCAACACCACACAAGACACAACGTTACTGTTATTGAGTGGTGAACCAATAGAAGAATCGATTGTTGGTAGTGGCCCGTTTGTCATGAATACAGAAGATGAAATCCGCCAAGCTAAGGCCGATTATCAAAGCGGAAAAATGGGGCACCTAGCATCTTAAGTAGCCTCGCGTTTGTGACCCCAAGTATATTTTATGTTAATGCCTTATCAAGAATGTTTCTGAAAATTTTATTTCATGGATTATTGTATTACATTAAAACTAAAGGAGAATATTATGAGCGACATTAATCCCAACGAAACCACTATGCTGCTAATCGACCACCAGAGTGGATTATTCCAATTGGTTAAGGATATGCCTGTGCCAGACTTGCGCCGTAACGCTATTGCGCTCGCTAAAACGGCCACACTGTTAAAAATTCCGGTCATAACTTCTGCCTCGGTTCCTGATGGACCGAACGGCCCGTTAATTCCGGAAATACACCAAGTTGCTCCACATGCGCAATATGTCGGGCGCAATGGTGAAATCAATGTCTGGGATAGCCCTGATTTTGTTAAGGCTGTTGAGGCAATAGGACGCAAAACGCTTATTATAGCGGGAACACTCACGAGCGTATGCATGGCCTTTCCTTCCATCAGTGCGGTGGCTGCGGGATACAAGGTGTATGCAGTTGTCGATGCTTCAGGAAACTGGAGCCAGATGGGCACAGACCTAACTATTGCTCGAATTACGCAAGCAGGTGTAATACCGATTGATACGCTTGCAATAATGTCGGAACTAATGAAAACCTGGAATCGAGAAGAGGCGCCGGATTTTGCCAATCTTTTTGCAGATTTTGCTATGCCGCACTATAGATTATTAATCGAAAGCTACGACAAAGCTCAGGCAGTACAGAAAGGAAAAAAGTAAATTCCGTTATTTTTTACAGTTTAAATTTATCGACGAATGCAAGGAGCCTAAAAATGGAAAAAAATTATAAATACAATCGTCTTTCTAAAGACGACGCTGTCTTATTGCTGGTGGATCACCAGGCGGGCCTGATCTCGCTGGTGCAGGATTTCTCACCCAATGAATTTAAAAATAATGTACTGGCCTTAACAGCCTGCGGCAAATATTTCAAGTTGCCGACAATTCTGACAACAAGCTTCGAGGATGGACCGAACGGCCCGCTGGTTCCGGAAATAAAGGAAATGTTCCCCGATGCGCCGTATGTTGCTCGTCCAGGCAATATCAATGCCTGGGATAACGAAGATTTTGTCAATGCCATCAAAAAAACCGGTCGCAAACAACTCATTATTGCCGGCGTAGTTACTGAGGTGTGCGTTGCTTTTCCAGCATTGTCTGCCATTGAAGAAGGGTTTGAGGTTTTCGTAGTTACCGATGCTTCTGGAACATTCAATGAAGTGACCCGTGATGCGGCTTGGTTGCGAATGCAGTCTGCTGGTGCGCAGATGATGAGTTGGTTTGGCGTGGCTTGCGAACTGCATCGCGACTGGCGCAATGATGTTGAAGGCTTGGGCGCCTTATTCTCCAGTTACATTCCAAATTACCGCAATCTGATGACAAGTTATTTCGCCATGAGCAAGAAATAAGTAACACGTCATTAAATATCATGAATCAAAGATAATCACATGGTCGGAAGCACTAATTGTTTATTGATGATTTTTTTCCGTACACAAAGAAAGCTGCGTCAGATACAGAAAAGGATAGCTGTGACAACAGAGTCATCCAGAAAGCGCGTAGAAGATTAACGTAAACAAAAAGCAGCATTGGTTGATTCCGGAATCGCTTTGAAATCAAATTATTCCACTCTCAGGAGGAATGATCATGGCTAAGGACATTGCACCCAATTTAATTTTAAAAAACGGTAAAATTACTACACTGAGCAAAAAAAGCAGTGTAGTTACGGCGATTGGACTAGCAGACGGTAAAGTACTAGCGACCGGTAGTGATAGCGATATTATGAAATTTGCTAGAAAAGAAACGCGGATTATTGATCTCAACAAACGCCGGGTAATTCCGGGATTGAATGACTCGCATATGCATTTGATTCGCGGCGGCTTATATTACAATCTGGAGCTACGCTGGGAAGGCGTGCCTTCTATCGCTCTGGCGTTGGAAATGCTAAAAAAACAGGCCGAGCGCACACCTGCGCCACAATGGGTGCGAGTGGTTGGAGGCTGGAGCGAGTTCCAGTTCAAAGAACGCCGTATGCCCACACTGACAGAAATCAACAAGGCAGCGCCGGACACACCGGTGTTTGTGCTACATCTCTATGGTCGGGCATTGTTGAACCAGGCCGCCATCAGAGTACTCGGTATCGATAAAAATACACCGAATCCGCCGGGTGGATTCATTGAAAAAGATCGCCAAGGTAATCCGTCAGGTTTGCTGGTCGCTCAGCCATCAGCGCTGATTCTGTATTCCACATTGGCCAAAGGACCGTCTCTACCTGAAGAATATCAATATAATTCCTCCCGCCATTTTATGCGCGAAATGAATAGATTGGGAATTACTTCGGTAATTGATGCCGGCGGTGGCGGACAAAACTATCCTGACGATTACAAAGTCATTCAGAAACTGCATGACAATGGCGATATGACAGTACGCGTTGCTTATAATCTGTTCGCTCAAAAGAAGGGTGAAGAACTGGAGGATTACAAACGCTGGACGGGCATGACAAAGCCAGAGCAAGGTGATGACTTACTGCGCTTGAACGGCGCAGGAGAAAACCTGACATGGTCTGCAGCTGATTTTGAGAATTTTCTTGAGCCATATCCTACTCTAGCACCGGTGATGGAGAAGGAACTTGAAGATATTGTTCGCATTCTGGTGGAGAACCGTTGGCCGTTCCGTATTCATGCGACCTATGATGAAACGATCGGTCGTTTCTTGAATGTGTTTGAACGCGTAAATCGTGACATGCCTTTTAACGGCTTGCGTTTCTTTATTGATCATGCCGAAACCGTGACTGAAAAGAATATCGAGCGCATTAAAGCATTAGGTGGCGGGATTGCGGTACAACACCGTATGGCATTTCAGGGTGAATATTTTGTTGATCGCTATGGTGCCGATGCTGTCCAGCATACGCCTCCGATCCGAAAAATGCTCGATATGGGGGTTCCGGTTGGTGGTGGTACGGATGCCACTCGTGTGGCGAGCTACAATCCTTGGGTATCGCTTTACTGGATGGTTACAGGAAAAACAGTGGGTGGACTTGAGATGTATGATGAAGCCAACTGCTTGGATCGTGAGACTGCGTTGTATCTCTGGACAAAGGGATCCAGCTGGTTTTCCGGAGAAGACCATGTCAAGGGTGCGTTACAGGCCGATGAGTACGCCGATCTCGCAGTATTATCAGACGATTTCATGGCGGTGCCAGATGAAAAAATCAAACATCTGTATGCGGTGATGACCATAATGGGCGGTAATATCGTTCACGCTACAGATGAATTTTCCGATTTTAATCCAACTTTACCACCAGCTATGCCAGACTGGTCTCCAGTGAATGAGTTTGGCGGCTATTACGGACTGCAACAGACCGGTGCAGGTACGGCGGTAAATAACAAAATCGCATCCGGTGATTGTTGTGCCAATGCATGCAGCATTCATGGTCATCATCACGATATCGCATGGAACAACCCGATTCCTATAGACGATACTGTAAAAAATGCTTTCTGGGGCGCGGTGGGTTGTTCATGTTTTGCTGTTTAGCCGGCAGCTCAATCAGCGTTAATATTATGATAATAATCATCTAGTTTATTATTAGGTGTTTGTATTTATTAAATAATATATTATTTAAGATGCATAACGTAATAATGGCGGGACAAGTTGTTTCGATAGATTCTAAGCAATGCACAATACACACGAATCAGCTCTAAGCCCCTTCAAGCACCGAACGTTTACGATCATGTGGCTAGCCGCGCTGATTTCCAATATCGGTACATGGATGCATTCGGTGGGTGCGAGTTGGTTGATGACCAGTCTGTCACCGACTCCACTGACCGTGTCACTGGTGCAGACTGCAACTACTTTGCCGGTATTTCTGTTTGCTCTGCCAGCCGGGGCATTGGCAGATATTTTTAATCGCCGCACTTTATTGTTGTTGACAAATTTATTCATGCTTGCCGCAGCATTAATTTTTGCGATACTGGTATGGGTCGAACTGGTGACTGCAGAATTGTTGCTGCTTTTCGCTTTTTTGCTTGGTACCGGAGCAGCTTTTATGGCACCTGCCTGGCAAGCAATAATTCCGGGAATGGTGCCAAAAGAAGATTTACCTCAAGCTATTACACTCGGTGGTATTAGCATCAATCTCAGTCGTGCCATTGGTCCGGCGCTGGCCGGCGTTTTGATTGGTGCTTACGGCATGGCATTGCCCTTTGTCGCCAACGCTATTTCGTTCATCATAATCATTACGGTGTTGCTGTGGTGGAAATATCAAACTCCGGCTGCCAATCTTGCGCTTCCGCCGGAGCGTGTTGTTTCTGCAATGAGAGCAGGCGTACGTTATGCATGGCACAGTCGCCCGCTTAAGCATACGATGTGGCATGTCATGGGTTTTATGTTCTTTGCCAACGCAGTCTGGGGGCTGTTGCCAATTATTTCTAAAGATCAATTAAGTGGAGATGCTGCTTTTTTTGGACTACTGATGGGCGCGGTCGGGGTTGGGGCAATTACAGGTGCTTTTCTTTTGCCCAGATTTAAAATCAGATTGAATGCAAACCAGTTGGTGGCTATAGGCAGTACTGGTACTGCGCTGATGGCCGGTTACTTTGCAATCGGAAATGATCAGGAGCTGGCTGTACTGGCAGGTTTTATCTTTGGTGTCGGTTGGATAATGGTACTCGCGACTGTCAATGTATCCGCCCAACAGTCCTTGCCAGACTGGGTGCGAGGGCGCGGCTTGGCGGTGTTCTTGATGGTTTTTTTTGGCAGCATGAGTCTAGGGGCAGCCTTCTGGGGTTGGCTCGCCGAAATCACTTCAATTATGCACGCATTGCTCGCCGCAGCTGCGGGGGCAATTGTGTTTATCGCTTTTTCATACCGCTTGAAATTACAGCAGGGTCAGTATCTTGATTTCACACCATCGTTGCACTGGCCAGAGCCTGTTATTCATGAGAAGGTGGTTCACGACGCCGGGCCCGTTATCATTCAGATCAAGTACAATGTGGTAGAAAGAGACCGAGAAGCATTTCTGCAAGCAATTTATCGTTTGAAAGCAGCACGTCAAAGGGATGGTGGGTATAACTGGGGCGTATACGAAGATGTCGAAGGTCAAGGATGTTTTGTCGAACACTTTACCGAGGAAAGTTGGGTTGAACATATGCGCCACCATGAGCGGGTGACCCATGCCGACAAAGCATTGCAGGAAGCCGTACTTGTTTTTCATCAAAAGAGAAGTGCCCCCGAAGTGCGACACCTTATCGCGGCATATCCATCTGGAAAAAGTGACCTTAAAGGCTCGAAAACGCAGTAGATAAAAGACAGGCGCTTACAACGATCAATGATGAAAAAAATGTTTGTCATAGCGTTGGCTATTTTTCTGACGTTTCCCGCTTATGCGAAGGAACCCGGTTTTAATTTGTATCGCTGGAACGAAGATTATGCTTATCTGGCAAAAAAAAGCGATCGCGACTGGTACAACCGTTTCAAATATGCGCCTTTGCGCGAGGATGTTTATGTTTCTTTCGGTGGGTCACTGAGAGAAAGATCCAATATGTATGATAATGATCGTTTTGGTTTGCTTGGTGTTTCCGATGGCCACTTGTTTCTGCACCGGGTTTTACTGCATGCGGATTTGCATGTAACCGACCGTTTTCGATTTTTTGCTGAGCTTGGCAGCCATCTGGTCGAAAGAAACGGCTTGCGTCCTGGTCCATTTGACAGAGATGATGCCGATGTGACGCAGGCGTTCTTCGATTTGAGGTACGCCGGTTCGCAATGGCGTGTAGGTAGGCAGGAAATGGATCTTGGCTCAACCCGGTTGGTTAGTGTTCGAAATGGCCCAAACGTGCGCCGCGCCTTTAACGGAATTCGTTTTGATACGAAAATATCCGATGTAGATTTACGTTTGTTTGGTATGAATGAGGTGAAAGTAAAGAAGGGAGCGTTTAATAACGGCATCAACGATGATGAAATACTTTGGGGTATTTATGCTACAAAGGATATCAATTTTACTAAAGCAAGCGTCTATTATCTCGGCCTTTATCGCAAAGGGGCTGTATATACGCAGAATACAGCCAACGAGACACGTCATTCGATCGGCACACATTTATTCGGCAAGCGAAATGGATGGGATTGGAATTATGAATTGATCTATCAGTTTGGCGACTTCGGTGATGCGGATATCAGCGCGTGGACGGCTGCCAGTGTGACCGGTTATACATTTAACCAAATCACATGGTCGCCGCGCGTAGCATTCAACGCCAATATAGCAAGCGGCGATAAAAACCCCGATAATGGAAAACTGAACACCTTTAATCCATTGTATCCAAATCTAACGTATTTTGAAGAAGCTGCAGTACTTGCACCGCAGAATTTTTATAATATTAAACCGGAAATTTCGTTTTATCCGTTCAATCAGCTGTCCATGACATTTAACTGGAATTTTTTCTGGCGAGTGGAAAAAAATGATGCGGTGTATGTGGGCGGGTTGATTCCTTTACTTGGTACCGCTTCAGTAGATGGTCATTTTGTAGCACATGCGCCTTCAATCAGCATTGATTACCAGCTAAACCACTACGTGGCACTGGATCTGAGTTACAGTCACTTTTTTGCTGGAAAGGTTATTAATAACGCCGGTGGGAATGATATCAATTTCTTAAAACTGGAGTTAAATATTACTTTTTAGGAAAAATAATGACCATATTTACGAATAATTGAACCGCGAGAAAAAGATTTGGGTGGATTTTTTGTTCGCTGAATCTTGCCTTATTCAAAACTGAGGTATGCTTATTTTCATGGAGTCCGAAGTTTCATAAAATGAAGACATGAAAT
>NZ_CADEGP010000095.1 GCF_902826915.1 uncultured Nitrosomonas sp. | reverse complement strand
CAATATTGTTAAACTCAATCAGTTAGTTATGCTTTTTGAGTAAGCTCTATTTATTTAGCAGCAAAGAAATTTTTGCTGTAATCAATGCTGGATCGAACAAATTATTATTCCAATCTACCCGAAAGGTGGGGTATTAAGTGATGCAGGATGAATTACCCATTTTAATTCTTAGGCGATTAATATCATTTATCTGAATGTGCTTATTATCTACAGTAATGATATTCTCATCTTGCAGCTTGGAAAATGCACGACTGACAGTTTCCAGCTTAAGGCCAAGATAACTGCCGATTTCCTCGCGCGTCATACGTAAATTAAAATCGGATTCGGAATAACCCCGCATAGAAAAACGACGTGATAAATTGAGTAAAAATGATGCCAAGCGTTCTTCTGCCTTCATGCTACCCAGTAACAACATTACGCTATGATCCCGTACTATTTCACGACTCATGATTTTATGGAAATGACGCATAAGAGACGGAATAATAATGCTAATTTCTTCTAGTTTGGTGAAAGGAATTTCACAAACCTCGCTGTCTTCAAGTGCTATCGCATCACAAGTATGAATTTCTGAACTGATAGCGTCTAGCCCCAGCAGCTCCCCGGTCATATGGAAACCTGTAACTTGTTGGCGTCCATCTTCTTCAAGTACACAGGTTTTTAGAAAACCACTACGAATGGCAAAAAGTGATTGGAATTTTAAGCCTGATTGATGTAGATAATCACCGCGTCGCACTTTACGTTTATGACTAACAACATCTCCAAGTATCTGAATTTCTTGATTATTAAGACCAACAGGTAGGCATAATTCACGCAAACTGCAAGTCGCACAGCTTGATTTAATGTGCGTAACATCAAGATGATTCTGTTGTGGGTTATCGTGTAACAAATTATTTTCCAAAGGTAGGGGTTTACACATTCTATTTATCAATACTCTGATTGATCTGAATCAAAGTTAATATTTTTAACCCCTTTATAATTTTACGTTAATACTGCAAGAGGCGGATAAAATTTTTAGATTGCAAGAGCACAGGAAGTAAATGATTGATCCGATGGGGCTATGCTTTGGCGGTTACATCGGTCTGGCCTTTTTAGGCGTATTCTTCACAAAGTAGGAAACTTATTGTATTCATTACGATTCCCTAATTCATCTTCAAGTTTACTTGAGCTGGATTCGGATTCTATGTGTCATTTTGGAAATTACTTTTCTGATCCTGATCGTTGTTTATACCCCGAGATTGATTCTTTGATTGAAGCATCTGATGCGCATGCGTATTCAGATTGGATAAATAATCGAAAATCAGGGCGCTTTCATCGCCCTTTATCATTAGATTTATACGTCCCTAATAGCTGCTCCTCATGTTTTTATTGCCATCTTAATCAGTTCATTCCTACTGATCACAGTACTGAAACATATTCGAGTTATTTGCTTCGAGAGATAAGACTTCAAGGGCAATTATTCAAAGGTGATAGCAAAGTTGAACAGATATATTTCGGAGGAGGTAGTCCGGCATTTTTGAATGACTCTCAACTAAATACGCTTACCCAAGAGATCAAGCGGTATTTTAACTTAGTTGAAGGAGGTAATTTTTGTGTTGAGATTGATGCGCGACAATTAATCAATTGCTCAATGTACGCTTTAAACGAAATGGGATTTAATTGTGCAATTGTAGGTGTACAAGATTTTGATCAACAAGCGCAACATTCGAAGCAGTGTATTCAATCTGAAGAAGCTAACATTCAAATTATCTGCAATATCCGACGGGCAGGATTTAAGTCGGTTAGAGTAGAATTAAGCTATGGATTGCCGGGCCAGAATTTGGATAAATTTGCTTGTACGCTAGATAAAATTATTGTAGCAAATCCAAACCAGATTAAATTTTTAAATTATCAGCACCTTATAGAAAGATTTAAACCGACAAGGAATAATATTTTTACTGGATTACCTGCAACAGAAACCAGGTTTGAAATGAGGTTGTTGGCGATTTCTCGCCTAACAGAAGCTGGCTATAGCCATATTGGGATGAATCTTTTTGCCAGGAATGATGATCCACTGGCAGTTGCTCAGCGTCAAGGAAGGCTTCACTATGGCATGCGCGGTTTTTCAATTTATCCTGATTGTGACCATGTTGCATTAGGTGTTTCAGGAATAGGGCGTATAGGCCCGACTTTACATCAGAATCACTGTGATCTATTACAGTACTATGATAAGTTAGAACAAAATATTCTTCCTATTTTGCGCGGTCTAGAATTAAATGCGGATGACCTGTTACGCCGTTCAATCATGTATGCGCTGATTTGTCATTCGGTTATTTCATATGATTCAGTGGAAGCTTTTTTTCCGATAGATTTCAAGCAGTACTTTGTAACTGAATTGACAGATTTGCAGGCGTATGTAGAAGCCGGGTTGGTTACTTTAGATAATGAGGAGATTGCTGTTACATCGAAAGGTCAATTATTTATCAACGATATCTGTAGAATTTTTGATAAGTATTTGCGTAAACATCATTAGCGTCATCAATCGTCTGCTGCCGATATAAAATGAATGCGCCTGAGAATCGAGGCAGATTCTCAGGCGCATTTATTTATTGTTGGACTTCACTGTTGGTTAAAATATACTCGGCCAATCGATCAGCGGCTTCACCTTGAATATTTTTGAAAGCAGGCATCCGCATGCTGCCGGATTGAAATTTCTTAATGATAGCTTCCTTATTGGCAGCTTTTTCACTCAAAATCATCGCCTTGTCTGCACTCAAAGGCTTGTGACATTCACTGCAGACAGTGCTAAAGATTCTCTCACCGGAAGCATCTGCTGGCGGGCTATAATCGTTGGTGGTTCCACCACAACCGACAAGAATAAACAGTGCAGATATCGCTACTAAAGTATGTGTTCTTTTCATTTCCTGACTCCAGTTTATTTAGTTCAATTAATATCGAGAGTAATCCCGATTCAGTATTTAGCTACTCAATATAAATTTGATGTTTTTGAATTTATTTATTAATCAGATTTAATGATTTAGTAGACTTAACAGAGCTAGTATTATGACAGCTTGTTAAACAAATGTTTTAGAAAATACGGATTGGTTCTATAGCATTGTTATTTACTGCCAGGGGTTCTTTGCGACATTCCCAAGCTCCAGAAGCATAGATATTGCAATAATCTATTTGAGATAACTCATAAAGTTGCAACAAAAACAACACCGGATGTAATTCATTGAAAAAATTATTTTTCTTGACACTTTCTTAACATTTTTCTTGTTATTGTTTACGACTTATTGCTACGTAATGTAAAAAGAAGGAGATCAAAATTCTTTAATTCTTAGCTTAAGCTATTAAACTCTAACTAGAATTTTTGAGAATAACATTATTTAATGTGGTGGAATTTCTTAACACTTTCTTGACAATTGCTATGTTATGGTGGCAAGAGAAGTTGTAAGGACATGAATGTGATGAAGTTTTTCTAGCTAGTATAAAGTAGGCAGCATTCTATTGAAAAATGAGAGTAAAAAATTTTTAAATGATATTGATGCTAGCTTCTCCATAAAATAATTTTTTATTTAGAAACCAGCATTGTTGATTAACAACTTTATACAATTAAACCGTTTTAAAAGAGGGTGTTATGTTCAAAAAGATAAATATCTTTGCTGTTTTTGTTGCGCTTAGTTTGGTTTTTAGTAGTCAAGTTGCTGCAGACAACACTGTAGAGGATTTTCAAGTTTGGGGACAAATTGCGGCACAGGGTAATTTTGGTTCCATCAATCCAAATAATCCAGACTTAACGAAATTCAAATGGTGGATGGAAGGGCAAGGGCGTTTTGGTAATGACGCTAGTCAATTTACGCAATCCCTGATTCGCCCAGGCGTAGGTTATGCGTTAACCGATAAAATTGTTGTGTGGGCAGGCTACGCTTGGGCACCTACGGCTGAACCGATCAACAGAGTTGGTTCATTTAACGAGCACCGAATTTGGCAACAAGTAACTTGGGCTGATAATTTTTCATTCGGTAGATTGTCAACACGTAGTCGTTTTGAGCAACGATTCTTCGACCAAGATGCGCCCATTCCAGGTAATAATGACGTGGCTCATCGATTCCGCCAATTGGTTAAACTAGCGGTTCCAATGCCATCAATAGATCCGAATCTTAGCTTCATCATTCAAGATGAGTTGTTCATTGCCATGACGACCGTTGGTAATCCTGGTTTTATTTCTAACGGTTTCGATCAGAACCGTGCCTTTGTTGGATTGGCTTACAAAGTCAACCAATATGCCACCTTTGAATTGGGTTACATGAATCAATTTATCAACAGACCACACAGTACTCGTCCTGATCAAATGATGCATAATTTGGTAGCTAATTTGTTCCTGAATTTTTAATCCAATAAATTAGCCGTAGTATTTTTGCGGTATGTCATTTGATCTTTCTCTCAGCCGATTAACTTTCCTTGATTTTAAAAAGCTAATCGGCTGAAATTTTCCCTTAACTGTTATGTAAGCAAGGCAGTTATAACGGATTTTTTGCTTTCCTATTTCTACTCCTTTTTTGAATCTGACCAAAGCTCAATAAATAGTAATATTTCTTTCCATTTTCCATTACTATACTGCTCCTTTCCGATCAATCACTAAGTTAGCATGCGCGATTTTAAGCTGGGTCAACGTTGGATCTGTGACGTTGATTTACAACTGGGGCTGGGCACTGTTCAGGCTGTCGAGCATAGAGTTGTCACCATTATTTTTAAAGCAGCAGGTGAAACCCGTTCCTATGCCAAACAATCTGCGCCATTGACGCGCGTGATTTTTAAGTCCGGAGACATTATCAGCAGTTATGATGATGTTGCATTGAAAATCACTGAGGTGCAGGAACACAACGGCTTAGTGGTTTATTCCGGAACGGATGAAAGTGGCGCCAGAATAGAGCTTGCCGAGGAACAATTAGCACATAATTTGTTATTAAACCGTCCGGCAGAACGTTTGTTCACAGGTCAGTTTGATCAGGATAAGTGGTTCAAGATCCGTTATCAAACCTTGCTGATACGCAATCACCTGGCAAGCGCGCTGCTGTATGGACTGGTGGGAACTCGTACCAGCTTGATTCCGCATCAACTTTATATTGCCCACGAAGTTGCGCGCCGTTATGCGCCGCGCGTTTTGCTGGCCGATGAAGTGGGGCTGGGTAAAACGATCGAAGCCGGTCTTATTCTGCATCGGCAATTGTTAACCGAACGCGCCAAGCGAGTGCTTATTGTGGTTCCAGAGACCTTGATTCATCAATGGTTGGTGGAAATGTTACGGCGCTTTAATCTGCAATTCAGTATCTTTGATGAAGCGCGATGTTTATCGCTGGAAGAGAGCGGGGATTGGGAAAATCCTTTTCATAGTGAGCAATTGATACTTTGCAGCTTGAATTTTCTGCGTCACTATCCGAAATGGTTTCAAGCTGCACTGAATGGTCATTGGGATCTGCTCGTGGTCGATGAAGCCCATCATTTGCATTGGTCTGAGCAAGCCGCCAGTGTGGAATACTCCATCATTGAACAATTAGCCGCCTGCACCAAGGGAGTGCTGTTATTAACCGCAACCCCGGAACAATTAGGCAAGGCCAGTCACTTCGCGCGTCTGCGTTTGCTGGATCCGCACCGTTTCAGTAGTTTTGCGGCTTTTCTGGTTGAAGAACAATCGTACGAACCGATTGCTAAAGCAGTGGAAGCTTTGCTCGAAGATCAGGATTTGAATGATGAAATCAGAGAAATTATCTTGTCAGCCATTGATTCAGCACAAGCTCAAGAATTCCTTGCACAATTGCAAGATCATACTGCTGATATGCAGCAAATCCGGCAGACGAGAAAAATGCTGGCGGAATTGTTGCTGGATCGGCATGGTACCGGCCGTATCTTGTTCCGCAATACGCGTGCGGCTGTTAAAGGGTTTCCTGAGCGTAAGCTTTTAGCTATTCCGCTGGCACTGCCTCTCGAATATCAGCAATGTCTGACAGTTTTTGAAACGATCCCTCTGTCAAAACCGAAATTACTGTTGTGCCCTGAATTACTCTATCAGGTCAGAGCCGAGCCGGAGCAACCCTATTGGACAGAAATCGATCCGCGCATCAACTGGCTAAACGCGACACTCAAGCAGCTGAGACCAGAAAAAATGCTGGTCATCACCGCCGATGCACAAATTGCCCGCGATATCGCGCAGGCGCTCAAGGCACTAACGGGACAGCATATTCCGGTATTTCATGAAAGCATGAGTTTGATTGAGCGCGACCGCGCCGCCGCTTTTTTTGCCGATAAAGAAACCGGTAGCCAAATATTGATATGCTCAGAAATCGGTAGCGAAGGTCGCAATTTCCAATTTTCTCATCACCTGGTGTTGTTTGATTTGCCGCTCAATCCCGATCTGCTGGAACAACGTATTGGCCGACTGGATCGTATCGGTCAGACAGAAACCATCCAGATTCATGTTCCCTATCTGGAGAGCAGCGCATTGGCGGCGATGTTTCATTGGTATCATGAGGGATTGAATGCGTTTGAGAAAACCTGCCCGGCAGGACAAACCGTTTTCTTGCAGGTGGAAGATGCGCTCATTAATGCGCTTCATCAACGGCAAATTGATACCGATACATTTTCGGATTTGATTAGTACCACTCAATCAGCCAATCAGGTATTGAATGAAGCGTTAGATTGCGGACGCGATAAATTACTCGAGTACAACTCTTTTCGTCCGGCTGTTGCAGCAAGGTTACATCAGGAAGTGCGCGTACAGGACGATGATTCCACGTTGCCGCAGTACATGGAAACGGTATTTGACTGTTGCGGCGTGCATATTGAAGAACATCGCGCCAGCAGTTATTTGATCGAGCCGAGCGAACACATGAGCATGCCGTTTCCCGGTTTGATGGACGAAGGCTCGGTCATCACGTATTCAAGAGATGTTGCATTAGCCAATGAGGACATGCATTTCCTGACTTGGGAACATCCGATGGTTATCCACGCGATGGAACGAATCCTGAACCAGGAAACCGGCAATGCAGTGATCGTTGCACTGAAGCATCCAAAGGTACAGCCAGGTACCTTATTGCTGGAAAGTCTGTACGTGCTAGAGGCGGGCGGGCAGCATGTGCAGCAAAGTAACCACTATTTACCGCCCGCAGTAATTCGTATTTTGCTGGATGAACACGGCGATGAAGATTATTCATACCTGGATCACGATTCGATCAATCAATATCTGGAGCCGGTAGCGATAGGAATCGCCAAGCAAGTGATTCAACTGAAAGAAGATGCGATAAAGACCTTGCTGGCAATGAGCGAGCAGAAAGCCAATCAGCAAGCGCCGCAACTCATCGTCGAAGCGGAAGCGCGAATACAACAAACCTTCACCCCGGAAATCGAGCGCCTCAAGGCCTTGTTTCAGGTTAATCCAAACGTGCGCGAAGAAGAAATAAGCTTTTTTGAACAGCAACTGGCGGAAATGCAAATAGCTTTACAATCCAGCAATCTGCGGCTTGATGCTGTGCGGGTGATTGTGGCGACTTGAATTAACTCTGAATAACCCGCGCTGGTTCATGAAGCAGTAAAATCTTTCCTGTTTGGGCATCCAGAAGAAGTTTCAACTTCGATTTCCGGAACGCGGAGAGTCTCCGCCCTTCAATCCTTTGCCACAACGGTGTCGTAAAGCCCATAGTGAGACAAGCCTTGGTGGCTTTCAATACCCGTATAGCGTAGCGACGCGTCTTCGTAACGACGGAAGGCGAAGACGGCTTGGTTCATCTGCTCGGTGTTGAACACCTTGAGGCGGACGAGCAGGTGGAAGTCCTTCACCGTCAGGCCGGTGACGTCACGAAACAGGCCCGGTTCCAGCTTGGTGATGACATCCTGCAACGTGTTTTCGCGGAAATCGGTAAGGTACATGAACGCCGGGATTCGAGTGGCGAATTTGATCAGCTTTTCCTGGACCAGCTTGCGCTTGGACTTGTATTCCTTTTCCTCATCGGAGAGTTCCTTCTTCTCCTTAGCTGGCAAATCCTTGTCCTTCGCTTTGTTCTTGAGGTCCTTGACCTTATCGCTCTTGTTGATGATGGTCTCGATGATGTTGTCGCCCAGTGCGCGCCAGCCCTCAATGCGCTCCACAGCGGCCATTGCCTCAGGATTGTCCATAATGCGCCGGAGCGTGTCATTATCTAGAGCTTACTCAGAAATTCAGCAATCAGATATGCACTGCTAAATAAGAATCCC
>NZ_CADEGP010000094.1 GCF_902826915.1 uncultured Nitrosomonas sp. | reverse complement strand
AGGCTACACCGCTTTCTCCTCACTTGTCATACACCAGAAATAATCATAGCTCAGGTTACAAAACCTTGCACCTTGAGATTATTGGCTGATCAGATGTATGAATTTAATGTTTATCTAACCTGCGATACTGAACTGCCTCAGCAATATGCTGATTGTTAATTTTCTCAACACTCGACAAATCTGCAATGGTTCGCGCGACTTTCAAAATACGGTGATACGCACGAGCGGATAAATTCAAACGGCTGATGGCTTGTTTCAGCAGATTCTCGCTGGTGCTATCGAGTGCGCAGTGCTGATCGATTTCTTTCACACCCAAGCGACTATTCTTTTTTCCTTGCCGGTTGAGTTGTATTTGGTAGGCCTTTTCTACACGCTGGCGGATCATGCTGCTTTTTTCACCGGCCGCTTGCTGTTTCATCAATTCCTGCTGTGGTACTGCTGGAACTTCGATCTGCATATCGATACGATCCAGTAGCGGGCCGGAGATTCTGCCGCGATAGCGGGAAATCTGGTCTGGGGTGCAATGGCATTTGCCGTTGGAGTGTCCCAGGTAGCCACAGGGGCACGGATTCATTGCGGCAATTAGTTGAAATTGCGCCGGGAATTCTGCTTGACGGGCTGCGCGGGAAATGGTGATTTTTCCAGATTCCAGAGGTTCGCGCAGTACTTCCAGAACTTTACGGTCGAATTCGGCCAGCTCGTCCAGAAACAACACGCCGTGCATGGCCAGCGAAATTTCACCGGGGCGAGGGTGGCTGCCGCCGCCGACCAGAGCAACACCGGATGCCGTATGGTGCGGCGAGCGAAATGGTCGTTTCTTCCAATTCTCAATATTGAAGCTGCCATAACTAAGTGACTGAATGGCTGCAGATTCGAGGGCCTCCGCCTCGGTCATGGGTGGTAGAATGCCGGGGAAGCGTGCCGCCAACATGGATTTTCCGGTGCCCGGAGGGCCAATCATTAGCAGACTGTGGCCACCTGCGGCGGCAATTTCCAGCGCACGTTTGGCATGAGTTTGTCCTCTGACTTCATCAAGATCTGGGTAAGTGGAGTCTTCATTCCTGGTCTCGGTTACGCCTGAAAAAATGGGCAAAGTTTCTCGTCCGGTTAAATGCGCACAGATTTGTAGTAACGATTTGGCTGCGTAGATCGTGGCTTTTTTGACTAATGCGGCTTCAGCGGCATTTTGTTCCGGAAGTACGAAGCTGCGGCCGGATTGTGATGCGTTGTAGGTCATCGCCAGAGCGCCGTGAATTGGGCGCAATTCTCCGGTTAATGCCAGTTCGCCAGCCCATTCATATTGATCCAGTTTATCTTTGGGGATTTGCCCGGTTGCGGCGAGTATTCCTAATGCTATGGGCAAGTCGAATCGTCCGCTCTCCTTGGGTAAATCGGCAGGAGCTAGATTGATGGTGATACGTTGCGCAGGGATTTTGAATTGTGCATTTTGCAGTGCCGCTCTGACGCGGTCTTTACTTTCTTTAACTTCGGTATCGGGAAGACCGACGATGGTAAAACTGGGCAAGCCGTTGGCGATGTGTGTTTCCACTGTCACCAACGGTGCTTGAATACCGGAAAGCGCGCGACTATACAGTACGGCGAGTGACATCTATTAAGCGCAGAATTAAGTTATGGATGCAGGTTAAGAGTTACTTAAGTATAACAGCGGCGTATAAATTTATTTGTCGGACTCTGGCATTTCGTTTGTACCTAACTGTGCTTCCAGTTCGGTTACCTTGGCTTCAAGAATCATCAGTTTTTCACGGGTGCGCTGTAATACTTCCTGCTGCACATCAAATTCATCACGGGTGACTAATTCAAGCCGGGAAAATGCACCCGATAATAAAACCCGGACATTTTTTTCGATATCTTTGGCCGGGCTGTTTTGCATAATTTCGCTGACTTTGGCATTGATTTCGTCAATTACATTTTTATTAATCATGGTTGTTCTCCTTGTTGATTGATCTACCAGTTGATCAGCTGGCCACGTGAGTGACGTGATAAAATCTCATGTTATGAGATATCTTACAAGACCGAATTATCCACTGTTATTGAGAACGGTTCCAGTTTTACCCGCTAGGAAAAGTCTGTGAAGCTTTCTCAGTGATTAAAATATAGGCTATTTTTGATCTTGATGAGATCGACTAATTATCCGGATATATGAATGGAACGTACACAACAACTTGAGAATTGGATAAAGGCGCAATTTCCCGGAAGATTATTTACACTGGAGCCTGCTTCTGCGGATGCAAGCTTCCGGCGCTATTTCCGGATTTCTTTCGATGATCAAACATTGGTTGTGATGGATGCGCCACCACAATATGAGGATTGTGCGCCGTTCTTGTACGTAGCGGAGATTCTGGCTGCAGTCGGGGTGCATGTGCCCAGAATTCTAGCGCAAAATCTGGAGCTTGGTTTTTTGTTGTTATCCGACTTGGGGCATACCACTTTCTTACATGCACTCAATCAGGCACCTGAGTCAGCCAATCAACTTTATTGCGATGCGACGGATGCGTTGGTGCAAATGCAGATGTCGCAACAGGTCGAAGGCTTGCCAAGTTATGATCAAGCGTTATTGCAGCGAGAACTTGATTTGTTTCCTGATTGGTATATTGCGAAACATTTGCAAGTGAATCTATCTAAAGAACAGCAAACGGTTTTACACAATGCTTTTGAGCATATATTGCAAAATAATCTGGCACAGGCCAAAGTATTGGTGCATCGGGATTATCATTCTCGCAATTTGATGGTGTCTACACCGAATCCGGGTATTCTTGATTTTCAGGATGCGGTACATGGGCCGATTACTTATGATCTGGTATCTTTATTCAAAGATGCCTATATTCACTGGGATGAAGACCGCATTCTGGATTGGACCATTCGCTATTGGGAAAAAGCACGCCAAGCTGGGTTGCCGGTGACTGCAGATTTTGCAGAGTTTTATCGCGACTTTGAGTGGATGGGTGTGCAACGCCACCTAAAAGTGTTAGGGATTTTTGCCCGTCTCAATTATCGCGATGGCAAAGCGACTTATCTAAACGATATGCCGCTGGTGATGCAATATTTGCGTACAGCTTGTGAGCGTTACCGGGAACTTCGTCCGCTGCTGAATTTGCTGGATGAGTTGCATCCTGCTAAATCCGGCCAGAAGATTGGTTACACCTTCTAAAGTGATTCCTTATAAGGCGATGATTCTTGCGGCGGGGCGTGGTGAGCGCATGCGCTCGCTTACTGATGCTGTACCCAAGCCATTGTTAAAGGCAGGTGGTGCGTCGTTAATTGAATATCAGCTAAGAAATCTGGCGCGTGCTGGTTTTACCGATATTGTCATTAACCATGCGTACCTGGGTGCAATGATTGAAAATGCTTTGGGCACAGGTGAGTGCTATGGTGTTAATATTCAGTACTCGCCTGAGCGAGTGGTTCTAGAAACTGCGGGCGGGATTGCCAATGCCTTGCCATTATTGACGGGTCAGTTCAGCAATCAACCATTCCTGGTGGTCAACGCAGATATTTATTGTGAAATGGACTATGTATCGCTGTTACCGGTAATGAGTGCGATGCAGTCGGATAGCGCGCAGTTGGCGCATCTGGTACTGGTGGATAATCCACTGCACCACGCCGCAGGAGACTTTACATTACGGCAAAATCAGATCTTGCTGACAGGTAACAATCGATTAACGTTTAGCGGCATCGGTATTTATCGACCACAGCTGTTTTGCGCAATAAAACCGGGCATGGCGGTGAAATTGGCTCCGTTATTGCGACAGGCGATAGAGCAAGGCAAAGTGAGTGGTGAATACTTTTCTGGACATTGGATCGATGTGGGAACACCGGAGCGACTGGAAGCACTGGATAAGCAACTTAAATCGCAAGCGAGGATCGAGTAATAAGTGATTGTAATAACTTGAAACTGCAACTATGACCTATATTCAACCTTTTATCGCACGTCGAAAACTTCTGGCAGCTCAAATGCAGACGGGTGTGGCGATTATTCCAACGGCTCTGGAGCGGCTACGGAATGGTGATGCGCATTATCCATACCGGTTTGATAGCTATTTTTACTACTTGACTGGTTTTCGTGAACCAGAGGCGGTGCTGTTGATTGTTGCCGCAACTGATCATGCACCGGCCAAGCATATTTTATTTTGCCGCGAGAAAGACGCTGAGCGTGAGATCTGGGATGGTTTTCGCTATGGGCCGGAGGCAGCCAAGGAGGTTTTTGGCTTTGATGAGACCTATCCATTAGCTAAATTGGAAGAATTGCTGCCCCAGTTACTCGCAGATCAACCCGCTGTTTATACCGCCTTGGGATTGGATCAGAACTGGGATCAGCGTGTTGTCGGTTGGTTAAATCGAGTGCGTGAACTGGCGCGCACAGGCGTTGCGGCGCCGAGTGAGATTCATGATTACCGTGCATTATTGGATGAAATGCGCCTGATTAAGGGTACCGACGAATTGCAAATTATGCAGCGGGCAGCAGATATTTCGGCGCAGGCACATCAGCGCGCGATGCAAACGACAATGCCGGGAATGAGCGAAAACGAGATTGAAGCTGAATTGCTTTATACCTTCTGTCGGCATGGTGCTCAGTCACCAGCTTATACTTCTATTGTTGCCGGAGGCGCTAACGCATGCGTATTACATTATGTGCAGAATAATGCCGAACTGAAATCAGGTGATTTATTATTGATTGACGCGGGTTGTGAGTTGGATGGCTATGCTTCTGATATTACGCGAACATTCCCGATCAATGGAAAATTTACTGCTGCACAAAGAGATGTGTATCAACTCGTGCTGGCTGCCCAGACAGCAGCTATATTGCAAGTGAAGCCGGGAAATAACTGGAATGATCCGCACCAAGCCGCACTGCTTGTGTTAGCGCAAGGTTTTATTGATTTGGGATTATGTCAGGGTAGCATGGAGGCTGTGCTGGAGTCGGGCGACTACAAACGTTTTTATATGCATAAGACCGGTCATTGGCTGGGCATGGATGTGCATGATGTTGGAAAATACAAACAGAAAGGTGAGTGGCGTTTATTGCAGCCTAGCATGGTGCTGACAGTTGAGCCGGGTTGCTACATCCGTCCAGCGGATAATGTGCCGGAGCATTTCTGGAATATTGGCATTCGCATTGAGGATGACGTGGTGGTTACGCAAACGGGCCATGAACTTTTAACTTTAGCGGTACCCAAAACAATTGTTGCAATAGAGGAGTTAATGCAATGAATGATGAAGAGAGAAAAATTATTATTAGCAGGATTGCTGAATACCGTCAGGATGAGTCGGGAGAATTTCAGCGTGCACCGGTTTCGCCTTTAAATCGCTGGCTTACTTATGCGATGCTGATTCCTGTTGTTGTGGTTATGGTGTTCGCGAGCATTTTCTTTTTTGCCGCTTTCCTGGCATTAGTTGCCGTGGCTGTTGTGATCGTTGGCATACGTTTCTGGTGGTTACGCCGGAAACATGAAAAGACCATGCAACAATTCAATGATATGAACCGTCAATCCGGAATGGATCAAGCCGTAATCATCGAAGACGCACAAATTATTGAAGAAATAGAAGTACATCGGAGCGGACAGAAGAAGTAATTTGTTGCATAGCAGATAACTTGTACTATGGCTATGCAGTGCTTATTGATGAAGATAATTAACCAAGATAACTAGCTTTACTGGAATCTATTTATTTAGACTGGGCTGAAATAAGCTTCATTTGTCTTTCCGCTGCCCCCGGAAGAAAAGGTGTGTGACTTCCATTTACCCAGTCGGTGTGTCCACGACCGTAGTATGGCGAAAGTGGATGGCCGCTTTGTCCTCCAGGCATGGCAAAATAGCCATGTTCTTCCTGCCCTGGGGCAACCACGGAGCGTTGCGAGGCGCCAAAGTTGGGGGATTGCACGCGCGGCATATTGTGATCACCCGGTAGCGGATCACTTGGCATATCAAGCCATTGTGCTACCCATGATGGAAGTTTTTGACTGAGAGGGTGTCGAATAAGCGCTGCATTGACTTCACCCCAGCTTCGTTTATCAATACCACCATCTTGTTCCATCTGTTCGGCGCTTTGTTGTGCGCAAAGGTATAGTAATTCTTCCCAATTTTTATATGGCGATGGCAGTAGGTGTTGGGGTTTCTGTTCGAGCAGTTGCCACATAATTACTTCCGCTTGGCTTAGTCTAGGTAATTCAAAAGTTGGATCGTTTTGCCGCACTGGAGCGGCAAAACCGTTTAATACAGTCTTTGTCACTTCATAGCGATACGTGCGTACAATCCGATAGGCAATAGAATCCGTGGAAGCCTGTCCATTCCAGCCAGCTAATGCGTTCTTCATTGTTAAAATCCACGGTAGCTTACTGTCTGCCGATTCCAGAGTATTGCTCAGTAGCTGATGCCAGCGTGCCAACAAGAGCGCGCGATTATCTAATTGAATGGCTTGCATATCTGCTACGGTAAATTGGTTGCGCGCCAATAAACTGTCGCGAATTTGCGTGGCTCTTGCGCCTAAATCAAAGCCGCCATTGCCCAATAGATTCAGTAGACTACCTGAAACAGGGCGTGAATTTGCAGACCATAGTCGCTGTGTTGCAGGATTATTGATGAGCGGATAGCGCTCGGGTTCCAGCCATCCACTCCATCCCGTACTTGCTGTAGTCCAGTCGGCAGGTACGTGCGGATCATACATACCGGATCGGATGGGGATGCGGCCTGCGAGGGTCCAACTGATATTGCCGTGACGATCACCGACAATGAAGTTTTGTACTGGGATGCCCAGCAACGGTGCAATTTTTGCGGCGTGTTGCGCGGATCTGATTTGTTCCAGTTCGATCAATTTAAGATTTATAGCTTCGGGTCGCAATGCTGTCCAGGCTAATGCCAATGGAGTTTTATCGTGGTCTTGCGCCAAAATAGGGCCCCATTCAGTTTCTGAAATTTGCAGGGTTTCATCTATTGAATTGCGGATGCGAATGATTTCATGGTGAATCTTCATCGGTTGCCAGCCGGTTGAGCTGAGGTAGCGAGTTTGGTCGTCTGCATCAGTTTTTATCCTTGCCCAGTCGGAAAAGTCTCCGTGGCTATTGGTGAAGCTCCAGGCGATATGCCGATTTGAGCCGATCACAACTGAAGGTACACCGGGTAGGCTGATGCCGGTGATGTCGTGAAACTGATCTGCAGTTGCGGCATCGGGATAAATAAGGCGAGTTCTAAACCAGAGGTTAGGTGCTCGTAAAGTTAGATGCATGTCATTAGCGACGATGGCAGGACCATCGGTTAGTCCTCCGGCAACCGCAAAACTGTT
Organism: uncultured Nitrosomonas sp.; assembly: GCF_902826915.1. Classification (GTDB taxonomy): domain Bacteria; phylum Pseudomonadota; class Gammaproteobacteria; order Burkholderiales; family Nitrosomonadaceae; genus Nitrosomonas. The sequence goes on along the minus strand of NZ_CADEGP010000094.1, from coordinate 956 downwards.
ACTGCCGGGCGATTGTTCTATGGCTAACGGGTTGCCATTGAATAGTTTTTTGTCTAATGCTTGCAGATTGATGTGCACCGCTGAAGGGAGCTCCGGCAAGATGATGGGTTCATCAATCAACGGCGCATCCCAATTGCCAGCTGGAGTGTTCAAAAATCGATAAACCGGTTCTGATAGCGTTGCACGTAGGTTGGACAGCGCCAGTTCACGATAAATATTGGATTCATTCAAAGTAAAAAACATTGCAGCAATGACTAAGATGCTGTCTTCATTGCGCCACACCGCAGGCTGGGTTTGGGTCAATAGGTATGGGAAAGGGCGCACCGTCAGTGCTGCAATGCCTTGATTGACACCGTCGCGATAAGCATCGAGCAATTGCATTTGAGTTTTGGGCAGCTGATGTAAAACGGCGGTAGCGCGTGCGCGCATGCGAAATGCACGTGCTTTGCGATCATGCGCGAGTGATGCGGTGCCGAATAATTCGGATAATTCGCCTGCAGCCTGCCGGCGCATCAAATCCATTTCAAAGAAGCGTTCCTGTGCATGGACATAGCCCATCGCTAGTGCTAAATCCAATCGATTTTCGCCTTTGAAGGTCACGCTGCCAAGCGCATCTCGGTCGATGAGTACGGGTGCAGATAATCCAGCAAGTGGCGCTTCGCCGTCATATTGCGGCAAACTAGCGCGCAGTAGTAAGAAGGTGATAAGGACCAATAAAACAGTGATAAGCAGCCCTGTTGCAAAAATGTATCTGACAAAACGTAACGTAAACTGCATCGAGTGATCGCAAAAATAAACGGGTAAATCATATAGTAATACGTTTTAGATTTGCCATAGCCATTAAATGAAAAATGATCTGATTCATGGGTGATAGGAACGATATATGACTGCTTTTAATGTTCTATGGAAACGCTGATCTATTCGATCACATCGAATAGACATGCAGAGGTTTGATA
>NZ_CADEGP010000093.1 GCF_902826915.1 uncultured Nitrosomonas sp. | reverse complement strand
AACGGCGTGTCAGTTAACTTTGAGTTGCATTTAAAAGAATCTGAATGGCGTTGGATAAAACAACCTAATGAACTTGCCAGTGCACTATGGCAAATCATCAGATAATATTAACTCTGCTAGTCTAGAGCCTTTACAAATACCTTCGACTGGTCAACCCAGCAAAATGAATGGTATTGTCGAAGCAGATGAAACCTATTTTCTGGAATCCTTCAAAGGACAGCGTCGTTTACCCAGATCTGCACGCAAGCGTGGTGGTAAAGCCGTCAAGAAAGGGACATCAAAAGAACAAGTGCCCGTATTAGTGGTACGCGACCGTCATGGTGAGACTGCAAACTGTATACTGCATGGCACAAGTGCGCGGCAAATTGAACCAGTGCTTATTCCTTTGTTAAATAAGGATGTAATCTTGTGCACTGATGGGTTGCCCACTTATAAACAGATTGCCCGGCAAGCAAACATTGCCCACCGTCCAGTCAATATTGCCGCAGGTCAGAGAGTTATAAACAACATCTATCATATTCAGAACGTCAATGCGTATGATAGCCGGCTCAAGCAATGGATGAGGAAGTTTAATGGTGTGGCAACACGTTATCTTGGGAGTTATCTCGGATGGCACAGAATGATTGAACGCCTCGGTCAAAGTATTACCCCAACTCTTTGTTTCCTAGCATCTCTTGGGAAAACAAGGCAGATTCAATAACTAATTGTGACATAGCCAATAAAAACAATCATGAATTACCGCTGCTTTAGTGTATTGTCCACATGGTGAAAAAGCTATCCAGAAAAGACATGGAACGCTAACTAGATCGGTAGCAAACCCTTTCGGAGCCACTATCTGCATTTTTGATTTAAGGTGCTTATAGACAAGATATTCAGTCAAAACCCAATACTTTCCATCTAGTGTAGGAGGAACGATCATCGGAGATTTGAATCCGCTCTTGCCAAAAATGCCATGCCCATGAGTAATCGTGTTACGATTTTTACTTGTTACCAATTTAACAGTCGAGTTGCAGCAACCAGAAGTCGGCAGTTTTATCTATATTGTCTTAATCTTTTCAAGCTTCAACACTAAAAAACCTGAAAAATGAACGTAAACATTCACCCTGTCATCCTCTCCGGCGGTAGCGGCACTCGGCTGTGGCCGTTATCCCGAGCCAATTACCCTAAACAACTACTCCCGCTTGTAGGTAAAGAAACCATGCTACAGGTCACCCTTGGCCGGGCTGCAACATTATTGAATGCGCAAGCGCCCATAGTGGTGTCTAATTCGGAACATCGTTTTCTGATCCAGGAGCAATGTGAAGCGATTAATATCAAACCGGAAGCGATTTACCTCGAAGCAATCGGACGCAACACCGCGCCAGCTATCGCGCTCGCTGCATTTCATTTGGCCCAGATTGATGAAGATGCCTTGATGCTCATTCTCCCGGCCGATCATGTCATCGATGATCAGAATGCTTTTGCACAAGCTGTAGAAGCAGCGAAAGTAGCCGCTCAGGAAGATTATCTGGTGACTTTTGGCATCACGCCTTCTGCACCTGAAACCGGTTACGGTTACATTAAGACGGGTGACGCAATTTCACTCTCAGCACCCGTTGCCCTGCCCGCCCACCGCATTCAATCCTTTTTTGAAAAGCCTAACCTGGAAACTGCAACAGCCTATCTACAAGAAGGTGGCTATATGTGGAATAGCGGTATGTTTGTTTTTACAGCTAAAAATTATCTGCGAGAGCTGCAACGACATCAGCCGCACATCTTCACTGCTGTCCATCAAGCCTGGCAAGAAAGAACCACGGATCTTGGTTTTATCTTACCTGATAAGGATGCATTTACGGCTTCACCTTCGGATTCAATTGACTATGCCATTATGCAGGTAACTGACCGCGCCATTGTTGTACCCGCTCAGTTCGGCTGGAACGACGTCGGTTCCTGGGATTCGCTGTGGAAAATTGCGCCTAAGGATGACGACGGCAATTTCACCAGTGGCGATACACTCGTACTGGATACTCGAAAAAGCTATATTCGCGCAGAAAATCGTCTGGTTACTGTAATCGGACTCGATGACATCATTGTGATCGAAACAGCCGACGCTGTACTGGTAATGCACAAAAGCAAAACGCAACAATTAAAGACAGCGATACAACAGCTTGAATTCAATCAACGCAAGGAACATCTTGAGCATTTGCGGATCCATCGCCCGTGGGGCTGGTATGAAGGTATTGATAAGGGCGAACGTTTTCAGGTCAAACGAATCATGGTCAAGCCCGGTGAAAAGCTATCATTGCAAATGCACCACCATCGTGCGGAGCACTGGGTTGTCGTCAGTGGCACTGCCAAAGTCATAATGGAGAATACAGAGACTTTGTTTACCGAAAACCAATCGACTTACATACCACTAGGTAAAATGCACCGCCTCGAGAATCCCGGAAAAATTCCACTGCATCTAATTGAAGTGCAATCAGGCAGCTACCTTGGAGAAGATGACATCTTAAGATTCGAAGATTCTTACGGCCGAATCATTTCATGAGCAAACAAGTAGGGCTCAACAATCTGATCTGTAATGTAAATGGCTTTAATCAACAAAATAAGCCTCTCAGCCATAACTCCAAATTTCGCGTAGCGATTACGTCATCACGATTATAGCCGAGAATTTCCGTTTTCAATTTTTGCTTTTCAAGTAAGTTGCTTTCTGAGCGAAAACGATTGAATTGCACCACCGACCACTGCGATCCGGATTCTTGATTTTCCCATTGAAAGTTAACTAAGTCCGGATGTTTACAAATATCCTTTAGGCCATAGCCCTGCAACGGCAGAACCAAACTATCCAGCACCGGATTTTGTATATCAAACAGAGGACTATCTTGACCCAGCAGCCACGTCACTGTGGTGTTGTTTCCCATGGCATAGCGTTCAGCGTATTTCCGGATAGTAGCTTTCTCGTGATTCGAGTAATGTGCGAGCACTATTGAAGGATACAATAAACGATACGCTTCAACTTTCTGCAAGAATCCTAGCCAACCCTCATAATCATTTGTTTCATCGTCAGTCCAGACATAATCAAAATCCTCCTTAGCGTATGGTGACAACAAAAAACCCCATAAATACACATGACGTTCACGGGTCGGGGTTAATGGATTGTCTTCAATATCAAAATGAATCCAGGTTCCTTCCGGCAAAACAGCTTTATTCAGTGAATACACTTTCCCACTTAAAAAGGATTTGGCTTGCAAAATAGCTCGGTGCTTTCTTTTACTACCCTTGAGATGAGGTACATCAGGTACGGTTCCGATGGTACTTGCGGCGAGCTGTGAAATGGTCGAAATACCTGCTTCGGTTAAACAATCGGCAGCTTTGCCATGAACTCCGTATAGCAACGAGATATCTTCACGTGCTTCAAATTCCGGACGACAATGCGCATCATAAGGACAAATGCGGCATTTACTGTGACTATAACGTACCGTTGGTTGCTGCTGCAGATCAAGCAAAGCTCGCATACTAGTAATAAATTCGTCAACCAGCAATTCAACCTCATCACCCAGCAATGCAGTACGGCCATCTCCAAGAAAAACCATGGCTGGTAATCCATTTCCCATTAGCCGGCGATAAATTCCTAACTGAATCTGAATTGCCTTTTTGTTTTCACTGAGCGAAAGTTTTGCATCAGCCGGCTGGTATTGCCCACTCTCATGTCGAATCAGGAAATCAGGATAGCCCACCAACCCTTGGCGCTCATCCACAAGCCGTCCCTGATAGATAATCGGAGCACCCTGTTGCATCAAAGCATGTGTATGCTCAAAGGATGTGGCTTGAATTACTGGAAACTGATTTTTCAGCTTGGCCAGCATGGTTGCTTCATGCTCCAAGCCAAGATCACTCAGTAGCTGATTAAACGCATCAGGCTCATACGTAGTGGGTTGGTGCTTATCCAGCCACACACGCCGGGAACATACAATCCATGCAGTGGCATCACTCGGTTTGATTAACGTTTGGGTAGATTTTTTGGCGATCATGGCTCTATTCAAAAGCCTCAGAATGAAACTGCCCATTTTATCGGATTTAGCTCAGGCGCATTGCGCTACCTCCAATGGTACCTTTAGTGTTTTGCATCCAGCCAAGTGGCTGTGCTAACCGTAAGTATTTTCCTTAAATTGCTGTTGAATCGATATAACTTCCTGCTCATGATCGATCAAAGCATTCACACAATCAGCATCCAGTTTCTCACCGGCCAATTGCCTCAGCTTATCGAATGCTTTTTCATTGCTCCAAGCATCCTTGTAGGGGCGGCAGGAAGTCAGTGCGTCAAATACATCAGCCACCGCGACGATACGTGCTTCAAGAGGAATTTCATTATCCATCTTCCCAGACGGATAACCGCTCCCATTAACAGCTTCATGATGAAATTCAGCAATATTTCTTAAAATATCAATGTGATCAATACTATCAAAACCAAAATTATCAACGATATCATCGATCAATTCTCTGCCTGCCCGCGCATGGGTATCCATGATGGATCTTTCTTCCGCATTCAGCGGGCCAGGTTTAAGCAAAACACTGTCTGGAATTGAGATTTTTCCAATATCATGCAGAGGAGAAAACATAAAAACATGTTCAATATACGTATCATCCAGTTGATACTGATCGGCAAGCGATTCCGCAATTAGACGGCTATAACGTGACATGCGATCCAGATGACTACCCGTTTCAGGATCACGCAGATGAACCATGCCGCTGGTCGTTTTCAGCGCGGCGCCCATGACTTTTACGGTGGATAATTCATTGATGATCATCAGCGCTATCAAATGACCGTAAATATCAAGAATACTTAATACATTTTCGACGAATACATCCTTTGCGTGCGAATTAAAAAACAAAAAACCGACAAACACACCCGCATGAAAGATCGGCATAGTATAGCTTGAGGCATATCCATGGCGACCGATTCGTTGTGTATGCTCATACAAACCATTCTCAAAAGTAACCAGATTATCAACAACTCGCGGCAAACCTCTGGCAAGAATCTCCTTTAATGACGGCGCATCGTCCAAAGAAGATTGAAAATGCGCCAAGGGATTGTCATCCTCATCGCTATCCAAGTAAGCTCTCAGAGTCTGAGTTTCCGAATCATAAAGTGTAATAGCGATACGTGAGACAAATAAAAATTTCTTTTGTATAGAACAATGAATACTGACAACTCTATCCTTCATGGGCAAGGGTTTATTTAAGTCAGCCAGCAGGTCGCGATGATAAGCCATAGCACTCAGTCTTGTAGTAAATAATTAAATAGCGGCCATACCGTATTCAGAGTTTATCTCTTTTATCGAGCACCTACCGAATTCTTTAGCAATCAAATTGGAGTAACCTATCATCTACTGGTATACTCTCAGCACTTTTAATAAGTTTTATGGCGGGCCTCCCCGCATTGCAAGGTGGTGAATCTGGTCAGGTCCGGAAGGAAGCAGCCACAGCTATTTATTGCGAGTGCCGGGGGTCTGGCTCGCCACCCAATGCAAACTGAAATTGTTATTTGTCTGGTCTATTTATGCATCGTTGGCTGATTTAATCGAATGTAATTCGCTTTCCAAATCTAAAAAGTGCCTCAAACACAAGTCCTTGCGCGCAAATGGCGCCCAAGAAATTTCACCGAGCTAACTGGGCAGGAACATGTAGTCAGAGCCCTGACTAATGCGCTTGAACAAAACAGATTGCACCATGCCTACTTGCTGACCGGAACACGTGGTGTTGGCAAAACAACTATCGCCCGTATCCTGGCCAAATCGCTTAACTGTGAAAAAGGTGTAACTGCGACACCCTGCGGCGTTTGCCCGACATGCTTACAAATTGATTCTGGAAGCTTCATTGACCTGATTGAATTGGATGCAGCCTCAAATACCCAAGTCGATAACATGCGCGAACTGCTCGAAAATGCGCTGTACGCACCAACCAGTGGGCGTTATAAGATTTATATCATCGACGAAGTTCATATGCTCTCCAAATCGGCGTTCAATGCCATGTTAAAAACACTGGAAGAACCGCCGATGCATGTCAAATTTGTGCTCGCGACGACTGATCAGCAGAAAATTCCGATCACAATCTTATCGCGTTGTTTGCAATTTAATTTGAAACAAATTCCGCAAACGCAAATTTCCGATCACTTGAAAGGAATATTGGCACAAGAAGAAATCCCGTACGACCTAATATCACTGCAACTCGTCGCCCGTGCGGCACAAGGCAGTATGCGCGACGCATTGAGTCTATTGGATCAGGCCATTGCTTTTGGCGCAGGTAAAATTGAAGAAGCAAGCGTGCGAGATATGCTGGGCATCATTGATCAAGGTTATCTGTTTAACCTATTGGATACTTTGGTACAAAGAGATGGCCTGAAATTAATATCATTGGCTGATGAAATGGAGATGCAATGTCTTTCATTCGATTCCGCATTACAGGATCTGGCGGCCATCCTGCATCGTGTTGCGCTGGCACAAGCCGTCCCCCAAGCAATTAGCGAGGACATTCCTGAACATATCCGCATAAACGCATTGGCGAAGATACTTACGCCTGATGATATTCAGTTGTTTTATCAGATCGCACTGCACGGACGCGGCGATCTGAGTCTGGCACCCGATGAATATGCCGGCTTTACCATGACATTAATGCGTATGCTCACCTTCATGCCTGAGAATCTTGCAGTAAACCAACCACCACATGCTCCGCCCACAAACATCAAGCAACCCGCAAAAGCCGAGCATAAGCCGTACTCAGTCTCTAAGCACACAACTCAGCGCGAAATAGCAGATGCTTCCGATCTTACTTGGCCACAATTGGTTCAGCAATTAAAGCTAACAGGCATGGCTAAAATGCTAGCTCAACATAGTGAAACCAAGATTCTTTCAGCCGATAAGATTGAACTCTGTGTTCCGGAAGCACATAAGCACCTGCTGGAAAAGAAATATCAAGATAAAATTCAGTCTGCACTGAATACTTTTTTTAATAAGCCTGTAGTTCTTAATTTTTTCGTTGGTAGCATTACAGGACTGACACCAGTAGCAATACAACAACGTGTTGAAGAAGAAAAACAGGCACAAGCGATTGCCGCAATTGAAAAGGATCCTATTGTGCAAGAGCTGATCGAGCAATTTGATGCTAAATTAATCGTTCCTTCAATTAAACCCATTCAAGATAAAGGAGATAAGCAATGATGAAAGGTAACCTGGGCAACATGATGAAACAAGCCCAAATGGTGCAGGAGAACATGAAGAAAATGCAGGAAAAACTCGCCACCATTGAGGTGGAAGGGCAATCAGGTGCTGGCATGGTTAAGGTCATTATGACTTGTCGTCATGATGTCAAAAGAGTTAGCATCGATGACAGTCTTGTCGGTGACGACAAAGAGATGCTCGAAGATATTGTTGCGGCAGCCTTTAATGATGCTGTGCGACGCGTAGAGACAACAACTCAGGAAAAGATGGCAGAACTTAGTAGCGGACTAGGTTTACCACCTGGTATTAAATTGCCTTTCTAAAGCGACTTCTCCCATTCTGACAATATAAGGTAATTTATTTACCTTATTAGGGTAATCTTTTTACAAATTATTCAATTATAATCAATATATTATATACAGCACCGAAATGCTGTCAGTGTAAATTTTGAGGAAAACTATGGATGATAAGAACTGGAAGTGGCGCAAATAGTTGTGGCGCTATTTAATGCAGCGCCAGGTGCCCACTATGTAAACGAATTTATTTCATTTCTTAACAATACTGATAGCTCGACAAAAGAACTTTCCGGTATTTTTGCATAAACCTGTCAATCGACATGCAAGAATTACCACCTATCAACATCCAAAAATTTCCAGTTAAGAAGTGGCACAACTTAAATTTCGAGTGCTTTTTTGCGATGCTTGAATCGGTAAGAATCATTACCAGTTTCGAGGATATCGCAGTGGTGAGTAATGCGATCAAGTAGAGCTGTGGTCATTTTTCATCTCCGAAGACTTGAATCCACTCAGCGAAATTAAGGCTAGTGGTAATAATCAGATAGGTTTTCTCATAAAGCTGGCTGATGAGATGAAACTGGAGTTGTCCCCTTTGAACGGACACATTATGTTCTGTTTAAAGGAGAAGAAATATGACGCAAAACTACAAACCTGCTTACCCACCGGAGTTTCGTCAACAGATGGTGGAATTGCTCGCATTAGGTAAATGCCCCAAGCCCCAAGCAATTATCCAAGGAATTGGGTTGCCACTACACTTCGATACAAACCTGGTGTCGGGCAGCAGGTGTACCCATGAGGTCAAGCCAGGCAATTGCTTCCGCTGCAATATCGAGTGTTACCTCCTTGAGAAGCGGCCTCGCAAATTCGGACAGTCCGATAAGTGGTAATCTTGCTCAACCCA
>NZ_CADEGP010000092.1 GCF_902826915.1 uncultured Nitrosomonas sp. | reverse complement strand
AAACAGCGCATTCATGCATAATATCAAATGATTATGCATATTTCAGGACCGACTACATATAAAAATCATCTGATTACATTTATCCGTCCTAGCTGATAAGAATTCGCCCCCTATCGAACCGTGATTAATAGCGATAAATGGCAGATCGACGTTGTAAAATCACGCCAGAAAATCACCTTCCAGCCGCTTATCTAATAAGATCCCCAAACCTGCAGATATCCACTCACATTGTGCAGATACTTCTGCCTTGTATGTAGTGCAATATTCCCTACAGCTAGCAGCAACATAGTAGTTCTTGCACAAGCTTATCCGTGAAAGTTTTATGCACCTAATTTTCGGCAATAATTGCCGATATTTCCGGTAATTATTGTCAAGCTTATGATAAACAGAACAATTATAGTGCCACTTAAAAGAACCAGCATTCTGCATTTATTCCAGAATTCGAAAATTCTCCTCTGCAGTATAGTGATCACTATCTTTTTTGATAATGTTTTTTTCTGAAAGGCGATCACAAATTTCTCCGATCACAAACATTACAGAATTCTAAAAAGAGATTGCACCAGGAAAAACTCAATCGGGATATTAAACACTCAAGATGTTGATGTTTCTTATTTACTGGCCCCATTAGGTTAATCAGATAACCTATTGAAGTAATTCTTTAAACTTTTTGAGGCACCAGTAACCTCTTCAAGTCCATCACAGGAGTTTACATGACTAGAGATAATTTTATGAGCTCAATCATTATGTTACCGATCGTATTCAAGAAGATAAACACTATATCCATAGCAGCATTATTCGCCATATCGATGATTTTTTCTTCTCTGGCATCAGTACATGCAGCCCCAATACCTCCTGGGACCACTGGAGTAAAATGGCATCCAGGTCATTACTACACCATTCAAAATTGGGCTAACGATGATCCGATTTACATGGCACAAGTTTACAAAGAACTCGAGGCCACACCTGCGCTGCGTGGAATGCAACTGCGTTATTTATGGGGTTGGTTGGAAAAATCACCGGGCGTATATGATTTCTCTTCCATCGACAAACATCTTGCCAAACTGACTGCCATGAACAAGCGGCTAGTTATTCAGGTGCAAACAAAATCATTCGAAGCAAACTGGAAGCTCATACCGGATTATCTAAAAACAGCTGAATATGAAGGCGGAGCATTTGCATTTAGAGACTGGGGATCTACAACTATAGACGGCTATAACATTAAATTATGGAACACGAATGTTCGTAACCGATTGACTGCATTACTAAAAGCAATGGGAGAGCGCTACAACTCACACCCGAATTTCGAAGGTATCGGTATGATAGAAACGGCCATGGGGCAAGCGGTCACACCGCTAACAACGGCTCAGACTGATAAATGGTTTGACAATCTAATCATTGTGCAACAGAAAGCACGTACATTTTTTCCCAACACCATGACGATTCAAGAAATAAACTATCCACGCGAATATCTCAAGCAAATCACTTCAGCCATGGTAAAAATGGGAGGGGCTCTCGGCTGCCCGGATATTTATCCAGATGAGCCCGGTTTAAATTTTGTTGGAGACGCATATTCTCCTCAAGGTGCTTACCCTTATTTCGCTCAACTTTCAGGGATTGTACCTATTGCTCCTACAGTTGAGAAGGTCAATTACTTAAATACGCGTGGCGATAAAAAAGGTCATGTACCAACCGTTCAGGAAATTCTGGTATTCGCGCGTAACGAATTAAAACCCAACTATATATTCTGGCAACGCCTTCCCGAATACGTCGGGCAAGTGTTAGAGGTGATGAGCTGGAAAAGACAGACAAGCACACCATCAGGTGGATTGATTTCAACCTGCCCGAGTGCCTACTCTTCCTGTATTACTGACTAATAATTCCAACTGTAATTATCACTTCGACCAGAAATAAGCATCAGTTTTAACATTTTTGGTCGAAGTTATCAGCAAAAAAATTCAAATTCTTACTTTCATTGCTTGCGTGTCAATCAGCGTTGGGTAGTGTAAATTTAATTGTTGATATGTTCTGATCTAGCTCACTGATTTTCCTCAGTTCATTTCGGAGCTTCTTGAGAAATCGGTTGAAGAAACGTTTTGCAGCATTGCTATCTCGATGTGCTTGAGGCAATATATTGACCACTTCACCATCTTGACCTATCACTCGCCACAAATACCTCGAAATGTGTTTCCATATTCTTGATATTGATGTCTCAGCTTTCTGGCATATTTTGGACCAAACTTGATGCACCATAGACGAATCGATTCATGGGTTACTACAATCCCTTTTTCAGCTAACAAGTCTTCGATATCACGATGGTTTAAGTTAAATCGATAATAAAGCCACACTGCGCACTGAATAATATCAGATGAAAATCAATGACGTTTGTGTAGGGTCGCTGAATTCTCATTCTGCTATTATCGCGCAGGTGTAGTTAACTTTGCAGTACCCACTTGTTTCATATCAGAGTAGTTTAGGGCTGTATTTTTCAGACCAATATTCAATACACAACAACTTAAGGAATTAAATAAATGGCATTTTCTAATCCGGTTGCCAGTCCGTTCTCTAGCAATGTATATATTAATGGCTTGCTGTGGGGCAGTCATTGGGATGACCCAACTATGGGGACTCGCTTGAAAGTTTATATTGCGGGTATCAACGGGAATGAAGTTTTCGATTTTGGAGGCACTCCGGTTACCGCAAATACGGATCCGCAGGAAGTCACCGCATTTCAGCATGCTATGCAGCTTATCGAGCATGTTTGTAATGTTAATTTTATGATTGCGACCAGTCAGCCGGATGCCGACATCATCGTTGGTGCCGCAAGTAATTCCGATGTGCAAGGTGGTTTGGGTGTTTCCATTCCTCCCGGTGAAGATATTGGTCCGGTGATCAATCGTCAAGGCGCAGTAATTGTCAATTTTGACGCTTATTCATCAGATGATTATTCAAGTCTCCATCAAGGGGGATATGACTTCACTACGGTTATCCATGAGTTTGGTCACGCGCTTGGATTGAAACATCCGCATGATTCAGGAGGAGGTGGGCGGCCAAACTTTCCGGGAGTGACCGATCCGTTTGGGGATTATGGGGATTTCAACCTCAATCAAGGTATCTATACGATGATGACTTATAATGATGGTTGGCAAACAAATCCTAACGGTCCGCTTGATCCTGCCATCACTCCGGGCTATGGATATGAGGGCACACCTATGGCCCTCGACATTGCGGCTTTGCAATTTCTCTATGGCGCCAACACGAATTACCGGATGGGCAATGATGTATATACCTTGAGTTCTATTAATGTACCGGGAACATTCTATTCGTGTATTTGGGACACCGGCGGTATGGAAACCATTCGTAATTCATCGACTAAAAATTCGACAATTGATTTGCGTGCCGCGACACTTCAACATGCATTGGATGGCGGCGGGTATCTCTCGGTTGTTGATGGGGTCAATGGAGGATTCACAATCGCCCATGGGGTTATGATTGAAAATGCCACTGGCGGTACAGGTCTCGATACTATTAGAGGTAACTGGATGGCGAATACGTTGATCGGTAATGCAGGGAACGATTGGATCAACGGATTTGGCGGAGCAGACAACATTAAGGGTGGAAAAGGTGCCGATACGTTAATAGGTGGCGGCGGTGCCGACACCTTTGTTTATACTGCAGCAAGCGACAGCATCGGCCGATTCGATTTGATCAAGGATTTTGTGCATGGGCTGGATGATATCGATGTGACTGCGATTGACGCCAATGGTGCCGCTGCAGGCAATGCCGCATTCGTTTTTCGTGGAAGCTCGAAATTTACGGGTGCAGGTGCGGAAGTGCGATTTGTTAAGAATGCATCGAATAATGTTACTAATGTGCTTTTTGATATCGACGGTAACCAAGCCCCCGATATGACAATCCGTTTGACGGGCTTGATTACCATGGAAGCTAGTGATTTTACGTTATGAACATGCGATTCCCCGCAGTCTTGCCCCGGGGATCTAATTAGTTTTTAGAATATCGGGATGCAAGAGGTCGTAGAGAAGTCGAGTCACTCTGCATAACAGATCCACCATCATATTGTATTTGCAGTGGAATATAGCCGATGACTGCTAGATGAATCGATAGTATATATTATCGTGACGACTGCAAAGGAAATTGAAGAGAGATACGACATTGAGTTTGGGTAGATCGGCTGCGATAAAGATCATGTGCATATATTGACTAAGTGACCTGGTTTAATGGTCATATCTGCCAGAATTCGGTAGTGTTAATCAGCCGTCTCCTCTCTCTGTCTCGAAATATGAACATACCCTCCAATTCCACCCAAAATTACCCCTAACGGTGCTGCTACAAAGACTCCAATCATGGGCCCCTGACTGGTGTCTTTGGCGATAACCATCGGCCCTAAAAAGCTTGCCGTAAAAAATAATCCACCAAGGATTAATGCGCCACCAATGACAGCTATAATAGTGTTCATTTTTCCACCAGAAGTCAGCTTCCAGGTAAACCAAGCACCTAGAATTGCGCAGATCAATGAGAAAGTCGTGCTAACCCAGACTGGAAAGTTGGTCATAATTGTGAGCATCGTGTTGACAAAAAACAGCACGGTTAAAAACATTAGAAGAGATACAATTGGTTTTAATATTTGAATCATAGTTTGATACTTTCATCCAATAGATATAAAACGACGCAGCATTGTAAACTATCTCGCATCACAAAGCCTTGAATCCATCGTGAGGTTTGATGCATAAGGCGGCATGTAGAATGAAAACATCAGATCTAAAACGGCGTAAATTATTGCAGTATGGATTTATAAGCTTAGGAGCATTTTTCGGTAACACATTGCTACCTTCTCCAGCTAAAGCTGCCGCTTTGTCATTATCGCTAACTGCACGCGGTGAACTTCTACCACCGGATCATAATGGTGTGCGTTTACCAGCAGGATTTACTTCCCGTATCGTGGCTCATTCAGGTCAAAAACTGTTTGACTATACATGGCACGCGGCACCAGATGGCGGTGCCACGTTTGCCTCTTCTGAGGGCGGTTGGATTTATGTTTCCAATTGCGAACTGGAGGGTCAAGCCGGCGGTGTCGGGGCATTAAAATTCAATGCACAGGGAGAGTTGGTTGATGCGTATTCGATTCTGAGTCAAACTAACCGCAATTGCGCGGGCGGGCATACACCGTGGCAAACGTGGCTATCGTGCGAAGAAATCGATAAAGGGAGAGTGTGGGAGTGTGATCCATTTGGCCGCAAACCCGCACAAGCCAGAAGTTCCCTGGGTCTATTCCGGCATGAAGCGGTGGCAGTGGATACCTGTAACAAACAATTGTATTTGACCGAAGACAAACCGGAAGGCCGGTTTTATCGCTACAGCACCCATACATTCGATACTGCCGGCAATCCCAATCTAGACGATGGTATTCTGGAAGTTGCCGAGGTGATTGACGACAACACTGGCGCAGTTCGCTGGCACGCGTTGACCGATCCTTTAGCAACCACTGTGCCGACACGCAAACAAGTTCCCATCAGCACCGCGTTCAATGGCGGTGAAGGCATTTGGTATCATCAGGGTTTCGTCTATTTTACAACTAAAGGGGATGATCGCGTGTGGGTTTTTGATGTGCTACAGCAGCGTCTCAACATTCTCTATAGTGCAGCATCATATCTATCGCCGGTGTTAACCGGAGTTGACAATATCACCGGCAATGCCGCAGGTGAATTGCTGGTGGCCGAGGATGGTGGCAACATGCAAATTGTAGTGCTATCCGGAAACAGCACTCTGCCGTTATTACAAGTGATTGGCCATGACCGTTCGGAAATAGCCGGTCCTGCTCTGAGTCCCGATGGATCACGGTTATATTTCAGTTCTCAGCGAGGCAAAACCGGAAGTAGTGCAGATGGCGTAACGTTTGAAATAACCGGTCCATTCTGATATGACTTTGCTCTGTCTCCAAGATTCCGGCAAAATTTCTAGCACTAGATACTTCCACAAATAATTGGATTACTGATGTAAATAAAAAGTAAGCGGGTCTAAGTAATAAGTGAAATTAAGTTACGCAGCAAGTAAATTAATTTTCAGATTCATAATGGAATGATTGCAACATAAAATGGAACTGCTAATGACATTAATTGAGAGCAATAATAAATCTAATTTGATTAATGCATTTTTCGAATGCGATTTAAAACAATTACAAAAAGATTATCCCTCCATCAAGGAAATCAATGTTTCAAACAAAGCTTTTCTTTACCACCAGGGCAATCGTTGTTCGGATGTCTTTTGGATAAAAAGTGGTATCGTTAAGCTCTCTCATATAACAGAAGAGGGAATTGAAGTTACCATTACTATTCTTGGGAAAGGAAGCGCCCTTGGTTGCTTTTGGAATAATTCTGCCAGTCCAGAAGTAGAAGAGACTGTACAGGCATTGGGAGAAGTTAATTTTTATCGTATAGCAAAAAGCGATTTCAGAGCATTAATGTCTCATCAAGCAGAGTTGGCATGGCATGTTTTTGAGGAAATATATGCTCGCAAGCAGAAAATCGAACGCAAGCTTCGAACTGTTCTGACACAACCCGTTGAGATGCGTGTCATAGCAACATTATTAGAATTAGCTGAAATATTTGGAATAAAGTGCACTCATGGATATGCATTGGAAATTCATTTAACCCAACAAGAAGTGGCGGATTTAGTAGGCGCCAGTCGTTCGGTGGTAAGCACAATCTTAAATGATTTCAGGAACCGTGGAATGCTGAACTATACACGCGAACAGATTTGTATTAATGACGCTGCGTTCATTAGTCTTTAAGTGGCAATTGCATCTGTGTTTTCTAGCTAACAGACTTTAGTAGTAGAACTGTATTAGGGTACTGAACGTGGTGACTATGGAGTGACCACAAATTAATCCCAGGAGAATTCACATGAAAGTTATTTCACCCCGTATGCACGGTTATCTTGATTTTCTGACCGTCATTATTTTTTTACTCGCCCCTACACTATTAGGATTAAGTCAGTTACCAGCCATGCTTGCCTACAGTCTGGCTGCAGTCCACTTGATGGTGACACTGGCTTCTGATTTTCCATTTGGTGTGTTTAAGCTAATTCCATTTACCATTCACGGTTGGATTGAGCGCCTGGTTGGCCCTTTATTAATTGCCCTGCCTTTTATCCTGGGTTTTGCAGATGAAGAGACTGCAAGGAATTTTTATATCGCAGTTGGTTTGATTATTATCGTGGTCGGTATGCTCACTGATTATCAAGGTGTAGCAAGAGATAAAAAGAATTCTTAAAAAATGAAAAACTGTAATCAGTATTAGATTAATGTTATACATGCGGCCATTCCAATGGCCGCTAAAGCAAGAGAATCATAAATCCACTTCACTTTTCCAATAAAAACTTAAGAGGAAAGTAAAAATGAAAACTATCAGTACAATTGTTGATGATGTTTCTGTATCTCCTGAAATTGAAGAAACCTTCATCAAGATAAAAAAAGCGCTTAACGCACCCTTTACACCGAACTTTTTCCGAGTATGGGGTATTTCACCTGAGTCGTTAAAAGGCATCTGGCCAGTAATGAATCATATACTGACGAGTGGTCGGGTAGGACGTCAACTTAAAGAAATGATTTTTGTTGCGATCTCATCATTAAAGGGCTGCCACTACTGTGAGGCCGCACATCACGCATTTTGTCTAAGCATAGGCGTCACACCTGAACAAATTGACAGCCTAATTAATAACTATACGGCAGATACGGCTGATCCTAAGGACAAAGCCGCCATAGATTTTGCTGTTAGACTCGCAAAAGATTCTCACTCATCAAGCGAACAAGATTTTCAGGCCTTAAGAGAGCTGGGGTTTGATGATGAAGAAATTATGGAAATTATTGCCATGTCAGGTATGTGCGTTTTCTACAATCATTTAGCGAATGCAACCAAAATAAATATTGACGAAGGGTTTGTTAAAAAGATCTCAAAGAAATAATGAGCTAGATCCGATTTAGTGGGCGGGCAAGTATTTCTAGAATGCTACATTTTTCTCAAGTTTTAGCGAAATCAGCAAGGGTTTGATTCTTAAGTTTTGTATGCCTTCGAATACGATTGTAAAACACCTCAATATATTCAAACGTTATTTTTCTTGCTTCAGCTCTGGTTTTAAATTTATAGTGATGTAAACATTCATTTTTCAATGTACCAAAGAAGCTTTCCTGAATCGCCCCCGATTTTCCGGAGACATGTTTTCTTGAATCAAGCTGCATCAGCTGACTCTTCCTGTTGGCGATGATACGCCTTTTCAAATTCTGCCGGTGGGACATATCCGATTGCGTCCAGCAGTCTTCGATTGTTGAACCAATCCACCCATTCCAATGTGGCAAATTCTACTTCTTCGATACTACGCCAAGGACCGCGATGCCGTATGACTTCGGTCTTGTACAAACCATTGATGGTTTCGGCTAGCGCGTTGTCATAAGAATCTCCGATGCTTCCGACAGAGGCGTCAATATTTGCCTGCGCCAAACGTTCCGTATAGCGAATCGATAAATACTGGCTGCCTCGATCACTGTGATGAATCAATCCTGAGGTTCCCCGCCGTGCCCATAGCGCCTGTTCCAATGCATCCAGTATCAGTTCCGTTCGCAATGAACGACTCACTCGCCAGCCAACAATATACCGGGCAAAAACATCGGTGATAAAAGCCACATAAAGAGCTATGATTATTTCTGGTGTATGACAAGTGAGGAGAAAGCGGTGTAGCCTG
>NZ_CADEGP010000091.1 GCF_902826915.1 uncultured Nitrosomonas sp. | reverse complement strand
CAATATTGTTAAACTCAATCAGTTAGTTATGCTTTTTGAGTAAGCTCTAAATAGCCATTCCCTGACATTGCCGACCTGATTCTCAACCTGACCTTTTTCCCAACCGGATTCCGGTGTGCATGCCACGGGCCCAAACATGTAATGATTCGCTAGGGTTAAAAAACGCCGATTAAACCGACGCCCCTTGCCAGCAAATATGGCATCAACCACGGTCTTGAGATTATCGTAAATCATCCGCTGGTGCGCCACCAATATGCGCATCAAACACCATTTCCTGGGCTTCACGCGGGTATGCTGCTAAAAACATTCGCCAACTGTAAGCCAGCCGAAAACGAGTTGCCTTGATCGTTTGCAGTACGCCATTCAATATGACATATTCATAGCTCCAGTCAAACTGACAGGTTTCACCTGCTGGGAATGCTAAGGGAACAAAGGCTTGTGTAGTCGATGGCCGATGTGGCGCTTGTTGTTTCCAGTCCAGCACAAACCGCTGCACCGGACCATACGAACCTTGATAACCTACAAACATTCGAACAATTGCTGCGCAGTCCTGCGTTGGCGTCTGGGCAATTTCCCATCCCTTTCAAGCCACTCAGCTAGTTGTGATTTAAAAGCACCTAATTTCGGTGTCGGTTGAATTTTACGTTGGTATATCGGTTCCGCTTCACTCCTTAATGCCTTGCGAACCGTTTGACGTAAGAGACTCAGACTATTTGCGATCGCACTGATGCTTTCTTTGCTAATGAAATGTCGGCGCCTGATTTCGGCTATGTGCTCCATTGTTATCACTCCAGGGTTCTCCGACTAAATGTCGGATTTTCCCATCCATAGGATGGAAATTTTTCAATGTTGATTTCACCCTTTCCCTGGTAATTCTTGCATGTTGATTAACAGTGTGTACTTCATTGGCATTTTTCTTTGGCGAGTTAAATGGCCAAATATAACAGCTGACCGCCTAACTCAGAAAATTGCACTTATTGTACGAATCCAGCTCCTATTCTAATTTTCAACGATTGGGATTTCGGTTGTGTTGTCGGGATCTGTCGACAAAATCATAACCGTGACGCGACGGTTTCTCTTTCTTCCCTCAAACGTCTCATTATTTTCTATTGGTCTATTTTCACCATAGCCTATCGCAGTAAGTCGATAAGATTCAACACCCTTATCGATGAATAACCTGATCACACTACTTGCACGTGCTGACGACAATTCCCAGTTTGATGGAAAATTCTCTGTATTTATTGGCAAATTATCTGTATGACCTTCAACATTAATTTCATGCTCGTGTCCCTTGATCACATTGGCAACTGCTTGAAGTGACAGAATCGAACTTTCGGCAAGCTTAGCTTGCCCTGGTGCGAAAAGAACGCTGGCATTAATTTCAACTGTAATCCCTAAAGAATTTTGAGTTACTCTTACTTGACCATCCTTAACTAGTGGCTCCAGAGCATGGAGGATATTCTTAGCCATGCCTTTCATCTTCTCCTGTTTTTTTACTTTCTGAGTATTGAAATTATCTGTCAGCCTGATCAGGCTACCTTGATTTGAGCGTTCATGTTGAAGAGGTGAAAATTCAACTACCGGTTGAGATTCGGATAATTGTAGAGATTCAGAAGTAGTTGAGCTATTACTTTTAAACGCGCTAACTAATGAAGAGCTCAACACACGATACTTGCCTTCATTTACCGATGAAACAGCATACATTACTACGAAAAAAGCAAACAGTAATGTTATAAAATCCGAGTACGAAACAAGCCAACGCTCCTGATTTTCATTCGACTCATCATTTATTTTCTTTCTTCTCTTTATCATTCAGCAGCTTAATAGTTAAATTAATACTTAATGAGACTAAATATAATATCCCTTCAATCGGCTTTCTATCAGCCGAGGATTCTCACCGTTCGCGATTGCGACAAAGCCATCCACCATCATTTCCTGCATGACAACATGCTCATTAATAATATTTTTTAGCTTATTTGAAATTGGCAAGAATATGAGATTGGCCAAACCAACACCGTAAATGGTTGCCACAAAAGCCACTGCAATGCCGTTACCTAACAAGCTAGGATCCGATAAATTCTCCATCACATGAATCAAACCCAACACAGCACCCAAAATGCCAATGGTGGGAGCATAACCACCTGCTGCTTCCCAAATTCGTGCAGATTGCCGTTGATGTGTCTCCAAAGCTAAGATATCAATTTCCAGGACTTCTCGTAATTTTTCTGGAGTACTACCATCAGCAAGCAATTGCAAACCTTTCTTTGAGAATGGATCAATCGCCGTAGGTATATACGATTCGAGTGCCAACAACCCTTCTTTACGTGAAATGTTAGACCAATTAATCACTTGCTTAATTAAGTTCTGTGGGGAATTTTCAGGTGGATAAAATACCCACCTAGCCATTTTGATTCCATTAACAAAAACTTTGACTGGGCTTTGTAACAATACAGCACCAACAGTCCCCCCCATAACAATCAAAAAAGCCGCCGTCTGCAATAAAGAACCGACATGCCCCCCCTCAAGAAATTGTCCACCGATAATTGCAACAAAAGCCAACACAATACCGGTAACACTATTCACATCCATCCTTGATTTCTTATTCATTCCAAAATCCAATTAGATCACTGGATAATCAGCACTTATTGCACCTCAAAGATTTCTCAAACGGGCACGAAGCCTTGCAACAGCTTGAGTATGCAGCTGGCAAACTCTGGATTCGCTGACCCCAAGCACTTCACCGATCTCTCTTAAATTCATCTCCTGTTCGTAGTGCATTCCCATCATCTGCTTTTCCCGAGGTGGTAAATTATCAATCGCAGCAATTAACTGGTTGCGAAAATTCTCATCCAGCAACGCATTTAAGGGATCTCCTTCAGAATTAATAAATAAACGATCCAAGAAAGGCTCTTCATCATCTTGCTGAAAATCTTCGTAATAAATTAACTGGGCGCCTCGAGCACTCTGCAGAGTTTCATGATATTCATCCAATGACATATCTAATTCTTTAGCTAAATCCAGTTCATTGGGCGCACAGCCATTGCGCTGCTCTAATAAATTCACAGCTGCTTCAATACGACGCATTTTCTTTCGTATACTACGCGGCAACCAATCCGCCTCGCGCAATTCATCCAAGATTGAACCTCGTATGCGCTGTGCCGCATAACTCTCAAATTGCCGTCCGTATGAACCCTCGTAACGATTGATGGCATCCAGCAAACCCATCATGCCAGCTTGAATCAGATCATCAACCTGAACACTAGCGGGCAATCGGGTCATCATGTGGTATGCAATACGTTTCACCAGTGGCGTAAATTCAGTTATAAACTGATCTTTATCAATTGCTTTAGTTCCAGTCGCAGTATACATATCATTTACACCATAAAATTGGCCATACTCAGATGACTCGTCTGAATCAATCGTTGTATAAAATTATCAATTCCCCCGTGATACTTATCTGGACAAGAGGAGCGTAAAATATTCTGCGCCACCTGCCCAAAGCACATTGCAGCCTGTGAAGACGGGTATACTTCCAGCACAGGCTTACACAATTGTGTTGAACTACGTAATTTCTCATCGTTCGGAATATAACCAGCATATTCAAGCGTTACCGATAGATATTGACGAGCCACTTTGTAGAAATTTTGATAAATTGCTAACGATTCAGCTTCTGACTCCACTTTATTCACCACTATGAGAAAATGCCTCTTCGTATACTCCTGGCTCATGATCTTAATTAGAACATACGCACCTGTAAGAGATGCGGCTGAACCCGAAATCACCATCATCACCTGTTCCGAAGCCAAACTGAGCGGCAACACGTGAGTTGTCCCCGCCATTGCGGTATCTATCAGAACAATATCTACAGATTTAGTTAACTCTGAAAAACTTCTAACAAGCCAATCTTGCTCGAGCGGACTCAACTTGTTCAGCGCATGAATACCTCGCATGGCGGATAATATGGCAATATTTCGAGGGCCCTGCAAAAGCACCTGGTCTAGCCTTTTATCCTTATAAATCACATGCAGCAGGTCAAAACGTGCCTGCAATCCAAGACTGGTACAAATGTTGTTATGGCAAGGATTTTCGTCAATTAGCAATACACGCTGACCTTTCTGAGCCAAGGCAACTGCCAGATTCACAACAAGACTGGTTTTTCCAACCCGAGATTTCCCTCCCGCAATAGTAAAGACACGCGCTGAATCAGATGCCTTGAATGATGTTAGTCTGCGCAGACCCATTGCCTGATCGTGTAACATTAATCTAGTCATGGAGAAATCCTGCCGATGATTTTTCTCCAAATTGCGCCATTTCACTGCTCTTCTTAGTTGCCATTACCAAAGCAAATTCGGCATCTTGTAGAGTAAATGCCAAATCACTAGGAGTGGGTTTAAAAACACGATGCAATAAATAACGCGGATTTGCCGCGTGAATATCTTCCGGAACTTTCTGTCCATTTGCGACATAATGCAGCACCAATTTTTTGCGAATAACAGTATCCAGCGCCACACCCAAGTTTGCAGCCTCATCGACTTTAGTGATAATACAGCCGTAAATACCACTTTTCTGATAAGCGGAAACCACTTCATCCAGTGTTTTTCCATTGGATGCTGCACTTAATATCAACAACCGCTTAACATCGGCTCCGCAATTACTTAACATCGTAATCTGCTCGGCAAGCATTTGATCGCGCTGACTCATTCCTACAGTATCAATCAACACCATATGCTTATTTCTAAGCTCTGATAGTGTCAGCTGCAAATCTTCAGTATCTTTAATCGTGCGCACAGGAATACCGAGTAATCGGCCATAGATCCTCAACTGTTCATGGCCACCGATACGGTAGCTGTCAGTGGTGAGTAGTGCCACTCTATCCGCGCCATGCCGAATTACACAACGCGCCGCCAATTTTGCTGTGGTAGTAGTTTTACCAACACCTGTGGGGCCGATCAACGCATAAATACCGCCCTTTTCTATTATTTCGTCGTTGACAACAGTATGTAGATTAGAGACTAATGCAGACATTGCCTGCTTCAAGCTTGACTCGTAATCAAGCTCAGTGGTCAATTTCTCCACTAACCGGCGCGATAATAGCGGACTAAAACCTGAATCCAGTAAAGTACGCAGCAGTTTTAGTTTTTCCGGACTACGTTGCGTAAAATTTCCCCATGCAACAGTATTCAATTGATCTTCCAATGCGCTTTTCATGGCCTGAATTTCAGCAATAATATCGCGGGCAAATGAAGCAGTTATCGCATCATTTGTGGTTTTTCTAACGTCTTCCTGGTCATTCGTTACCGCAAGCAGTTCTGCATATGACTCAACAGACCCTAATTCTTTAGTCAGTTTTTTATTTTGCTCATAGTAAGCGGCACTCACTGAGTGTGATGCAGGTAATGGTTGCGAAGGTACTAAATTAGACATTTCAGAGTCAGCCAACGCCATGATTTCCACGCCATCTCTGGTTTTTCTGTTCGAGAGTATGACGGCATTGTCACCAAGCTCTTCTTTAACCTGACGCATCGCTTCTCTGGATGTGGATGCAATATAACGCTTTACTTTCATTTGCTACCTCCAATAACGGAAGTGATCTTAATTCTTCTTGAATCGGGAATCTCAGAATGGGCTAATACTCTTAATTGAGGCAGTGCACGACGTAAAAATCTAGCCAACAAAAAGCGAATGGTGCCCGGAACAAGTAATACAATTGGCAATCCGAGCTTCTCTTGCTGATGGGCAGCACTGCGAGCTTCTTTTAACAAGGTATCGGCAAGCCCAGGTTCAATTCCAGCGCTTTGCCCACCGCCAGTTTGCATCACTTGGCTAAGAATATTTTCCAATTCGTGATGCAAGCTCATCACTTGCACTTCTGAACCTGCAGGATAATATTGATCAAGGATAGCGCGCCCCAAGGCTGTTCTGATGATTGCTGTCAGCTCGATAGCATCCTGTGTTTGCACTGCGTGCTCAGTCAACACATCGATAATGGTGCGCATGTCGCGAATATGCACACTCTCTTGCAGCAAGTTATGCAAAACTTTCTGCACTGTCGACAGCGGCAATAATTTTGGAACCAGATCCTCAATAAGTTTGGGAAATTGTGTATTAAGATGATCAAGCAGTTTCTGCAATTCCTGTCTACCCAATAATTCAGCAGCGTGCGAATGGATCAAGTGGTTGATATGCGTCGTTACTACCGTGCTAGCATCAACCACGGTATAGCCATGCAATTGCGCCTGTTCGCGCAAGGTTGCTTCAATCCATACTGCTGGCAATCCGAATGCCGGATCACTGGTTGCTGTGCCGGGTAACTGCATCGTGACTTGCCCTGGATTTATCGCTAGATACATACCCAAGTAAGATTCTCCCTGACCGATGACAGAACCTTTCAACGTAATACGATAAGCGTTAGGTCGTAACTCCAGGTTATCCCTAATATGAATTACAGGTGGTAGAAAACCGATTTCCTGAGCGAATTTCCTGCGTATGCCATTAATTCTTTTTAGTAGATCTCCTTGCTGTGCTTTATCGACCAAAGGAATCAACCGATAACCAACTTCTAATCCCAATGTATCAATTGGAGTTACATCATTCCAACTGGCATCTGTCTTTTCGATCGTCGGTATTTCCGGAGCAACAGATTCAACAAGCTGTGTGATTGGGCTTTTTTTCTTCCAATAGGCTATCGCACCTAAGGCAGAAGCGATAAAAAGAAATACAAAATTTGGCATACCCGGAATGAGCCCCATCACAGCTAAAATTGCGGCAGTAATTACCAATACTTGCGGTTGATTAAATAGCTGACTTAAAACTTGTTCGCCCAGATCTTGATCAGTCGTTACTCGACTCACCACCATGCCTGCAGCGGTAGAAATAATCAACGATGGAATTTGCCCAACTAAACCATCGCCAATAGTTAACAAAGTATAATTCTTCGCTGCCGATCCTAATTCCATGTCGTGCTGCACTACACCCACAATCAATCCACCGATAATGGTAATCAGCATGATCAATATGCCGGCAATCGCATCACCGCGCACAAATTTACTGGCACCATCCATGGAACCATAGAAATCGGCCTCTTGTGAAATGACCTGTCTACGGTTACGTGCATCTTCCTCACCGATCAATCCAGCATTCAAATCAGCGTCTATGGCCATCTGCTTTCCAGGCATAGCATCGAGTGTGAAACGTGCGCTGACTTCAGCGATACGCCCTGCACCTTTGGTAATCACGACAAAATTGATTACCACCAGAATAATGAATACCACCAACCCAACCGCATAATTCCCACCTACTAGAAAGTGCCCGAATGCTTCGATCACTTTCCCTGCAGCATCGGGCCCGGTATGTCCTTCAAGCAGAACAACCCGAGTTGAAGCGATATTTAACGACAATCGCAACAAAGTTGTAATCAACAAAATAGTCGGAAATACTGCAAATTCGAGCGGGTTCCTGGTGTATAAGCTCACCATGAGCACGATAATGGCTATCGCGATATTGAAAGTAAATAGCAGATCCAATACAAAAGGCGGCAATGGCAACACCATCATGGCCAGGATCATAATAATCAAGACCGGCCCAGCTAAAGTCCTGAAATTATTAATATCTGCTAAGGATGACAATGTAACCGCATTATTCATGGTTTCGAAATAAATAATCTAAAGAAAATTTAACTTAAAATTCACTCACACTACTAAACCGCAAGATTTACCTGATCCAGCTCAGCCGGAACAGGCACGTCAACCGGCGGTCTGGGCTCAGCACCGCCATATTCGTTATATCGCCGTAACTGAAAAACATAGGCCAATATTTCGGCCACTGCGGTATACAACTTTTCCGGTATTTCGCTCTCCAGTTCGGCGTGATGATACAAAGCCCGCGCAAGTGGCGGTGCTTCAAGAATAGGTATGCGGTGTTCCGTGGCAATCTCCCGAATACGTGTAGCCAGCAAATGCACACCTTTGGCAATGACTTTGGGTGCTCGCATGTTGCTTTGATAGCGTAACGCCACAGCATAGTGTGTCGGATTGGTAACAATAACGTCCGCTTTAGGAATTTCAGACATCATGCGGCGTCGTGCAGCCTCACGTTGCAGATTACGGATACGAGCTTTGACATAAGGATCGCCTTCGCTTTCCTTGTGCTCTTTACGAATCTCTTCTTGGGTCATGCGTAATTGCTTTGCATGTTCCCAGATTTGAAATGGCACATCGATTGCAACAATCATGATCATTGCGCCAATGATCATTAGAAAACTCATTGCCAGGAAATCACCGGTGCGGCTAATTCCCAAATTAACGGACACAGTGAGCAACGCCATCACAGATTCTTTGTTATGCCAAATAACCACTGCTGCGACACCCCCAATGATGATGGTTTTAAGAATGGCCTTAACAAGCTCAATCAGACTACGCATTGAGAAAATGCGGGCCAAACCTTTAAATGGGTCAACGCGCTTAAAATCTGGAATAACTGCCTTAGCACTGATAATCCAGCCACTCAAAAACATTGGCGCAAAAAACGCCACGACCAGAAGTAAAAACAACAAGGGTGCCATCGATATCAAACCTTCAATAGCAAGCTCATAAAAACGATTGATCATTAATTCGGACTGAAACGCCAACTCCCGCTCCACTTGCATGCCAGATTGCATGATTTTCACCAACTTCTCCATCAGAGCTGCACCCATCATCAATATCCCGACAGCTGCAGCCATCAATAAAGTAAATGTGGTAAGTTCTTGAGAACGCGCAACCTGGCCTTCTTCCCGCGCCTTCTCCAGACGCTTGGGCGTGGCCTCTTCAGTACGTTCTAGATCACTTTCTTCAGACATGACGAACTCCAAATTTCTATCAATGAATTATCATTGGAATTATCTGAATCCCATATTGGGAATAAAGAAGGAATCATCCCCTTTATTGCTAGGGAAACACTGATTAATTCACCGCACACCAAGGGCTAATCGAGCGGTTTTGG
>NZ_CADEGP010000090.1 GCF_902826915.1 uncultured Nitrosomonas sp. | reverse complement strand
GGCCCAGCGGTCTTTGCTTTCGAATTACTCCCGAATACATTAATTGCAGATTCCTGTAACGGCTGTTTCCATTCCGAAATCTGATTCGGATGCACATCGAATTGTTCCGCTAACTCAGCTAGTGTCTTGTCACCCTTGATCGCCGCTATGGCCACATTGGCTTTAAATCCCGCTGCGTGATTCCTTTTCGTCCTTATCATACTCTCGCTCCTTTTTTGTCGCCTATTGCACGGCTTGGGTTGAGCAAGATTACCACTTAAAGGACTGTCCGAATTTGCGAGGCTACTTCTCAAAGCAGAAATTGAAGACAGCGCACAATCTCACCGACTAATCGGCTTATACCGTATCCGTTTCGGTTTCGCGCCTTCTTCGCCGAGGCGGCTTCTCTTGTCGGCTTCGTATTCCTGATAATTGCCGTTGAAGAATGTCCACTGCGATTCGCCTTCAGCGGCGAGGATATGCGTGGCAATGCGGTCAAGGAACCAGCGGTCGTGCGAGATAACCAGCACGCAGCCGGCGAATTCGAGCAGCGCGTCTTCCAATGCGCGCAACGTTTCCACATCGAGATCATTGGAGGGCTCATCCAGTAGCAGCACGTTGCCGCCCGCGATCAAGGTTTGCGCGAGATGCAGGCGGCCACGCTCACCGCCGGAGAGCTGGCCGATAATTTTTTGTTGATCGCCGCCCTTGAAATTAAATCGCCCCAGGTAAGCACGCGCCGGTGTCGTGTATTTGCCCACCACCAGCAGGTCATTGCCGCCGGAAATCGCGTCGAATACGGTCTTGTCGTTTTCCAACGAATCCCGTGCCTGATCGACATGCGCAATCTGTACCGTGTGGCCGATTTTCACTACGCCGGAATCCGGTTGTTCCTTGCCGGTAATCAGCTTGAATAGGGTGGACTTACCCGCGCCGTTCGGGCCGATAATGCCGACGATCGCGCCTGGCGGTACTTTGAAACTGAGATTGTCGAGCAGCAAGCGATCACCGTAGGATTTCGATACGCCATCAAACTCAATCGCCTCATTACCCAGACGTTCTCCGACGGGAATGAAAATTTCCTGGGTTTCGTTGCGTTTCTGGTATTCCTGCGAATTGAGTTCTTCAAAACGGGCGATACGCGCCTTGGATTTCGCCTGACGTCCTTTCGGATTTTGCCGCACCCATTCCAGCTCTTTCTTCATCGATTTCATGTGCGCATCAACCTGCTTCTGCTCTTGTTCCAAACGCGCTTCTTTCTGTTCCAGCCAATTGGAATAATTTCCTTTCCACGGAATGCCGTGACCACGGTCGAGCTCCAATATCCACTCAGCGGCGTTATCAAGGAAGTAACGATCATGCGTCACCGCCACCACTGTGCCGGGAAAACGCACCAGGAATTGCTCCAGCCATTCGACCGATTCCGCATCCAGGTGATTGGTCGGCTCGTCCAGCAATAGCATGTCCGGTTTTTCCAGCAGCAATTTACACAACGCCACACGGCGCTTTTCTCCACCGGACAAATTTTCGACCACTGCATCCCACGGCGGCAAGCGTAACGCATCAGCGGCAATCTCCATCTGATTCGCCGTATCACTGCCGGTTGTGGCAATAATAGCCTCCAGGCGCGCCTGCTCTTCCGCCAGAGCATCGAAATCCGCGCCCTCTTCGGCGTACGCAGCGTAAACATCGTCCAGTTTCTTCTGCGCCTGCATCACCTCGCCCATGCCTTCTTCCACTTCCTGGCGCACAGTATGTTCGGGATTCAGTTGCGGCTCCTGCGGCAAATAGCCCACGCGGATATCCGGCAGGCGCTGCACTTCACCGTCAAATTCTTTATCCACACCGGCCATGATGCGCAGCACGGTTGATTTGCCGGAGCCGTTCAATCCAAGCAAACCAATCTTGGCGCCGGGAAAAAAGCTAAGCGAGATATCTTTGATAATCTGACGTTTGGGTGGAACCATCTTGCTCACACGGAGCATCGACATTACATATTGGGCCATAGGTTAAATAATCTTATTGGATGAAAGAAAAGGTTATGAATACTTGAAACAATCATGAAAGAGTGTAACGCACGCGCCTCAGCATTGAAAGTGGGGGGCACGGGATTATCGTTAATCGCCGACGCGGCAGATCGACACAAATTTATGGTTTTTATCAAAAACCAATTCAAACGTACCATAAACGCCATGATTACCCACCACGGAGCGCAACACATTGGCCGGAAAATGAATAATTCGCCCATCGGTGGTTCTCGCCGCCACCGTATCCACTTCGCCCTCGTAATAGTACAAAAGTTGATGGGCAGGAATTTTGAGTACAACGTGCAACCGCTGATGCATAGACTCCCTCACCAATGCCAAGAAATCATTGTCAAAAGCTCTCGCCTTCCTCCAGATAGCGCCATTGCCCTTCGGGCAAATTGCCCAGCTTGATTTTACCGATGCGCACGCGTTTTAAGCCGGTTATTTTCAGATTGACCAGCTCGCACATGCGGCGGATCTGGCGCTT
Organism: uncultured Nitrosomonas sp.; assembly: GCF_902826915.1. Lineage (GTDB taxonomy): Bacteria > Pseudomonadota > Gammaproteobacteria > Burkholderiales > Nitrosomonadaceae > Nitrosomonas. Next base: position 6,515 of record NZ_CADEGP010000090.1, on the reverse strand, counting down.
CTTACCTTCCTGCAGGATAAACCGCAATTGATCCTGATTTTGCCAGCTCACCTGCGCCGCTTTCAAAGCCTGGCCGTCGAGGCTCAAGCCATGATTCAGCAACGCCAGCTTGGCCGGGGGCAAAGCACCTTCAACCCGCACCAGATATTCTTTATCAACGCGGGAATTCTCGCCGATCAATTGTTTCGCAATACGGCCATCTTGTGTCAGCACCAGCAAACCCTGCGAATCAATATCGAGTCGCCCGGCCGGTGCCAGATTTCTCAAATGCGCGGGCTGAAAACGTTTGGTCAATTGATCGGTACGAAACTGGTTTTCCGGTTTGATCAGCACGACAGCGGGTTGATAACCCGATTCCGGTTGCGCAGACACATAACCGATGGGTTTGTTCAACAAGATAGTAACCAGGCTAGTCTGCTGCGCTTGCGCGGCTTTGTTCAGTTTAATTTTCTGCGTGGGATAAATTTTGGTGCCCAGCTCGGAAATCTGTTCCCCGTCGACAAACACCCAGCCTAGCTCGATATAGCGATCCGCTTCGCGGCGCGAACATAGGCCTTGTTCGGACATCAGTTTTGATAAGCGGATTTTCTCCATGTCACGTTATAATGTTGGCAGCAAAAAGAATGAATGAAAGATTAGCGTTGCCCTATTATAAAGGTAATCAAACGATCATTTTTAATAACCTAATCAGGAGCATTTTATGGAAACTACCGCAGCCATACTGGAAAAAGCGCACCAACGCGCCGAGGAAATGGAGCTTCCCTATAAAGGTGCATTACTCCCGATGGAGGCTTATCGAATTTTGCAAGCATCCGCGCATGCGCAATTGGTCGATGTACGCACTCATGCCGAACTCGATTGGGTCGGACGCGTCCCTAATGCGATAGAAATTGAATTGCGCGCGTACCCCAGCATGCAGCCCAACGCAGATTTTCTGGGTCGACTCGCGAGTAAAGTCAATAAAACATCACCCGTGCTATTCATCTGCCGCAGTGGCTCGCGCTCGAATCAAGCTGCTATCATGGCTAGCCAGAGTGGCTTTACCGATTGCTATAACATCCTCGAAGGTTTTGAAGGCGATAGGGATGAGAACGGCCAACGCGGTAAACTTTCAGGCTGGAAAGCAGCCGGATTGCCGTGGGTACAGAGTTAGAAAGGGATTAAGACATACTTCAGACCGACTACTCGGGGACAAGCTTCCGGGCAGTCTTTCTGATTACTGATATAGGTTAATTACCAACTTACATCTCTGACCAACCGATCACACCCGTATACGCCGTAACCAGAATGACGATGCCAAACACAATGCGATACCACGCAAAAACGGTGAAATCATGATTACTGATGAAGCGTATTAGCCCGCGGATTGCCACTAATGCGCTGAAGAATGCTCCCATGAAGCCGACCGCAAACATGCTCACGTCGTCCAATTCCAGGATTGCGCGGTTTTTATATACATCATAAAAAGTAGCGGCAAACATGATGGGGATGGCGAGGAAAAAAGAAAATTCGGCAGCGGCTTTGCGCGACAGGCCAAAAAGCAGGCCACCAATGATGGTCGCCCCCGAGCGAGATGTCCCCGGAATCAGCGCCAGACATTGCGCCATGCCAACTTTCAGCGCATGCTTCCAGTCCATGTCATCGACTTGTTCCACTTCAATCACATGATCCCTGCGCTCTGCCCATAAAATCACAATGCCACCGATGACCAGTGCTGTGGCCACCGATACGGGATTAAACAAATATTGCTTGATCACATCAATAAACAGCAAGCCCAGGATGGCTGCAGGCATGAATGCAATGAAAAGATTCAGCACAAACCGATTGGCTGAGGCGTCTGACCCTATGCCCATCACAATGTCCGCTATTTTCTTACGGTATTCCCAGCACACGGCTAGGATAGCGCCCAGCTGTATCGCAATAGTAAAAACCTTGCTCTTTTCATCATTAAAGTCCAGTAAATCGCCGAACAAAATCAAGTGACCGGTGGAAGAAATCGGCAGAAATTCGGTCAGTCCTTCTACAACGCCAAGGATCAGCGCTTTAAGTAATAAAATGAAATCCATTGGCGTGTTTATCTAGTTGATCAATCTGACGGTAGCACTCTGATTATAATTTATTGTAAATCTCTGCACCTTTTTCCTTGAATTCGGCTGATTTTTGTTCCATCCCCAGCTTTAAAGCTTGTTCTTCGGCTATACCTTGACTAGCGGCATATTCGCGAACATCCTGGGTAATCTTCATGGAACAAAAATGCGGGCCACACATCGAGCAGAAATGCGCCACTTTCGCGCCATCCTGCGGCAAGGTTTCGTCGTGGAATTGCTGCGCTTTATCGGGATCGAGGCTGAGATTGAACTGATCTTCCCAGCGGAATTCAAACCGTGCTTTGGATAGTGCGTTATCACGGATTTGTGCACCGGGATGCCCTTTCGCCAGATCGGCGGCATGCGCAGCGATTTTGTAAGTGATAATACCGTCCTTAACATCATCTTTATCCGGCAGACCCAAATGTTCTTTTGGCGTCACATAGCATAACATCGCCGTGCCATACCAGCCGATCATCGCCGCGCCAATCGCGGAGGTAATATGGTCATATCCAGGCGCAATATCAGTCGTCAGCGGGCCAAGCGTATAAAAAGGCGCTTCATCACAATGCTTCAACTGCAGCTCCATATTTTCCTTGATCAAATGCATCGGCACATGACCAGGGCCTTCGATCATGGTCTGCACATCATGTTTCCAGGCAATCTTCGTTAATTCCCCCAATGTTCTCAACTCGGCGAACTGCGCTTCGTCGTTGGCGTCATAGATTGAGCCCGGACGAAGCCCGTCACCTAACGAGAAGCTGACATCATACGCTTTCATAATCTCGCAAATTTCTTCAAAATGCGTATACAGGAAACTCTCTTCATGATGCGCCAGACACCATTTAGCCATAATCGATCCGCCACGCGATACGATACCGGTCATACGCTTTGCCGTCATCGGCACATACGCTAGGCGCACGCCGGCATGGATGGTGAAGTAATCGACACCCTGCTCAGCCTGCTCAATTAACGTGTCACGGAAAATTGCCCAAGTCAGCTCCTCGGCTTTGCCATCAACTTTTTCTAGCGCCTGATAGATTGGCACCGTACCGATAGGCACCGGACTATTGCGAATGATCCATTCGCGTGTTTCGTGAATATTCTTGCCGGTGGAAAGATCCATCACCGTGTCACCGCCCCAGCGGATCGCCCAGGTCATTTTTTCCACTTCTTCCTGAATGCTTGAACCCAATGCAGAATTGCCGATATTGGCGTTGATTTTCACCAGAAAATTACGTCCGATGATCATCGGCTCGGATTCAGGGTGATTAATATTCGCCGGAATAATGGCACGTCCACGCGCCACTTCATCGCGCACAAATTCTGCTGTGATCATTTTTGGTAAAGATGCGCCAAAATCCTGCCCCGCATGTTGACGCGTCAGCAATTCGTGATGTTGTGCATTGAGTGCTTCTACACGTTGATTTTCGCGAAGAGCGATATATTCCATTTCCGGTGTAATGATGCCGCAGCGCGCATAATGCATTTGCGTGACATTTAAGCCTGTTTTGGCGCGGCGTGGCTGTCGCTGCAAATTAAAACGCATATCTGCCAGTTTAGGATCCTGCAATCGCGCTTGGCTATAGGCGGAGTTATGACTGGCAAGAATTTCGGTGTCATCGCGCTCGTCAATCCATTTTTCCCGCAGTGCAGGCAATCCGGAGCGGATATCGATTTTTATCACAGGATCGGTATATGGGCCGGATGTATCATAAACCCAGATCGGTGGATTTTTTTCTCCACCTGCGCTGGTGGTCGTGTCGCTCTGGAGGATTTCCCGCATCGGCACTTGAATATCGGGTCGCGAGCCTTGCACATAGATTTTGCGTGAATTCGGTAGCGGTTTGACGGCTGCTTGATCGACTTGGGCTGTTGCGCTAGAAAAACTTTTTTGGTTTAAAACTGTAATACTCATAATAATTGCTCCTTAGAAATGCCATAAAGAGCGGGAGGAAAATCCCAGCTTCCCTACGGCGGCATTATCCGCGTCAGGTGTTAAGGGACTCTCTCACCAATTGAGTGCCTTTAAAAATCCAAACTTCGTTACAATACGTGGTTACTTGCAAAAAATGTTTTCTCACATATCAGCTATACAGCTGTAGCTATATGAGACACCAACATTTTTCAGTAGTCTGTTAGTCTTATTTAAAATTTTGGATTTTTAAAGGCACCCAAATCTTTCAGATAACTCTATTCTGAAAACGGACCCCTAGCTGATGCTGTGAAGCTAATGGAAATGTGAAATAATTGCAAGTCTAATATCAATTTTAAAATATGGGATAGAAATGAATCTTGAGCAAACCCGGTTTAATATGGTTGCACAGCAAATTCGCACTTGGTATGTACTGGATGATGCTGTGCTGGATTTGTTGTACAAAATAAAACGTGAAGAATTCGTGCCCGCGGAAAATCTTGCGATGGCTTTTGTCGATATGGAAATTCCGCTGGGTTTTGGGCAAGTCATGCTGGCGCCAAAAATGGAAGCACGCATTCTGCAAGAGCTACACATCCAGAAAACTGACAAAATTCTCGAAGTCGGCAGCGGCAGCGGCTACATGACGGCGCTTCTGGCTGCCAGAGGCGCACATGTCTACAGTGTAGAGATCATTCCCGAACTGAAAGCACTGGCTGAAAACAATCTTAAAACACATGCAATTACCAACGTCACGCTTGAACTAGGTGATGCAGCACGCGGGTGGTCCAAGCATGAACCGTATGATGTGATCGTGTTAACCGCATCCACGCCGGTATTACCGGATACCTTTAAAAACAACCTGAAACCAGGTGGACGGCTATTTGCGATTGTCGGCGAAGACCCGGTCATGGAAGCCTTATTGATTACTTGTGTGGCACCCAACGAATTCACCACTACCACATTGTTTGAAACCAGTACGGTTCCGTTTATTAATGCACAGCAGCCATCAAGGTTTACCTTTTGAGTATCAACGCTACGCCAACTATCAAACATAGCGATCGATTTATTGCTGAATTTTCATCCACTCCGGGCTTATATCGGAAAAACGCATGAAATTCCTGCAATTGGTTTTCGCTATCTTGATCGGCGCTCTATCACTTTCCACGCTGCAAGCTGCAGATTTGATGAGTATTTATCAAGAAGCTTTGGCTCAGGACTCACAGTATCGATCCGCTCGGGCAGCCTATCAAGCTACGCAAGAAAAATTGGTGCAGGGCAGAGCCGGTTTTTTACCCACTATTACGTTAACAGGATCGCGCGCTGTTCAGGAAGTGGACGCAGGCAGCTTAATTAGTTCCACAACCAACAGTAACATCAATCCTGCGCCCGTCACCATTCACAGTCGTGGCGTGACTATCGCCGCAACGCAACCGCTGTTCCGGATGGAAAATATTGTAATTTATCAGCAGTCAAAAACTGAAGTCAGCAGAGCCGATGCTGAGTTCATCGTGGCGGGACAAGATTTGATTTTGCGTGTCGCCCAAGCGTATTTTGACGTCCTGGATGCGCAAATCGACATCGAAGTCGCCGAAGCGCAGAAAACAGCCATTTTGAAACAACTCGAACAAGCCAAGCGCAATTTTGAGGTTGGCGTATCTACCATCGTGGATACTAACGAAGCGCAAGCACGCTATGATCTCACCACGTCACAGGAAATTGCTGCGCACAATGCACTGGAAATTCGTAAACGCACGTTACAGGGGATCATTGATCGTTTTCCTGAAAATCTGATGAGCGCAAAGAAAACTGCATCGAACCTGGACAGATTAACTTACACCGGTATGGATGAATGGGTTCATGCCGCCGAAGAAAAAAATTTCGCATTAAAAATCCAGCAAGCCGCCTATGAAATAGCCAGTCAGGAAGTAAAGCGAATCTGGTCGCAGCATTACCCGACCGTCGATCTCGTCGCGCAATACAGTGATCAAACAGGCGTCGGTGGCGCAATTACCGGTCGCGGCATTGATCTGATTTCCAAGTCCATTGGCGTCCAGCTTAACGTACCTCTATTTCAGGGATTTTCAGTACAATCCCGTGTCCGTGAAGCGCTAGCGAACCAAAACCGGGCATTACATGATCTGGAAACCGTCCGGCGCAATACCGCCCTACAAGCTCGCCAGCAATTTCTAAATGTTACCAACGGCATTGCACAAGTCAAAGCACTCAAGCAAGCTTTGATCTCCAGCCAAAGTCAGCTGGATTCAACCGTGCTGGGACAAGAAGTCGGCATCAGAACCGAAGTCGATGTGCTAAATGCACAACAACAATTTTATTCTGCTAAACGTGATCTTGCCAAGGCCTATCACAGCTATCTAATGTCCAGATTACGTCTGAGCGCAGAAGCCGGCGAACTGGATGAAGATACATTAATACAGATTAACTCGATGCTCATTAAGTAGTCGGTCCTGAAATATGCATAATCATTTGATATTATGCATGAATGCGCTGTT
>NZ_CADEGP010000089.1 GCF_902826915.1 uncultured Nitrosomonas sp. | reverse complement strand
CTGTTTATTAACATCTTGCTAGACTAACAGATTGTGTCTTCTAGTCTAGAGCCTACTTATTTGCGGGAAAACGATATAAAAGAAAAGCAATTATCACAAATAATTCACTCGAATGAATCCGGCAAGTATATATAAGTTAGAGCGCGCTCAAGTTTTTGATTAAGATGAATCTTGTAGGGAGTCAAATTTTCAAGCTGCCTTGTTTATAGCTCTTTATCCAAGATTTGAATCTTTATTGCCGGAGTCTTGATTAAGTATGATGCGTGCGATCGCGCGGAAACCATGCCCATTACTGTGATCGGCTTTCAAAAGCTATAAGTTTTGAAATGAAGTTCTTTAATTCATGAATTATGCATAGTTACGCAATGAGAAAAAAGCATGAAATTCTGCATGTCTTTGTTCTATTTGGCGTCCCCAAGGGGATTCGAACCCCTGTTACCGCCGTGAAAGGGCGATGTCCTAGGCCTCTAGACGATGGGGACAAGTGTTATATCGGCACAGCTTCGCTTTTTTAAGATTAACTGGTGGAGATAAGCGGGATCGAACCGCTGACCTCTTGCATGCCATGCAAGCGCTCTCCCAGCTGAGCTATACCCCCTGAGCAAAGGAAGGGGGATTATACTGATGCCTGGATTTATTGTAAAGAAAAGATCAATCCGGGAAATCGCCCATGTGGTTGTTCATGCGAGCAAGCGTTTCTTCTCGTCCAAGCAATGCTAGAACTGCATCGATTGAAGGGGTATGAATTTCTCCAGTGACCATTACCCGTAGTGGCATAGCAATTTTTGGTAATTTAACGCCGTGCGCTTTGGCAGTGGACTTTATTTCCTGATGAATAATTTCTCGATTCCATTCAATTTGATTGAATTTTTCCAGCAAACTGATCATGATCGGTCTTGCTTCCGCAGTAAGGTATTGCTCTTTCAGCTCACTAGATGGATCCAGAGGACGATAGAAGTATACTGCCGCATCGGCCAGTTCTTCGATGGTATTGACTCTCTCTTTGAGTAAGTCGACGACCAACACTAAATTGGGACCACCATCAATTTGGCAATTATCTTTTGTGAGGAAAGGCACTGTCAATTCAGTCAAACGAGCATTATCGGTTGTTTTGAGATATTGCTGATTGATCCAGTGCAGTTTTTCCGGATTGAATTTAGCCGGGGAGCGGTTGATTGCCGTCAGATCAAACCATTCCACCAATTGCTCGCGGCTGAAAATTTCTTCATCGCCGTGCGACCATCCAAGCCTGGCCAGATAATTCAGCAGAGCCTCGGGCAAATAACCGTCATCACGGTATTGGATAACTGAGACAGCGCCGTGACGTTTGGATAAGCGTTCGCCGTTCGCGCCCAATATCATCGGAACATGTGCATACTCTGGTAACGACGCCTGCAGGGCTTTAAGAATGTTAACTTGGCGCGGAGTGTTGTTGACGTGATCATCGCCGCGTATTACATGGGTGATATTCATGTCCAGATCATCAATGACTACACTGAAATTATAAGTCGGCACTCCATCGCTGCGTAGCAACACCAGATCGTCCAGTTCATTGTTCGCGACCGTGATCCGCCCCTTGATTTGATCATTGAAGGTGACATGACCCTCTAATGGATTTCTGAACCGGATTACTGGTTTTACTCCTGTGGGCGGAGTTTTTGAAGAGTCACGCCAGCGTCCGTCGTAGCGAGGTTTCAGCCCGGCAGCCAATTGTTGTTCGCGCATTGCTTCCAACTCTTCCTTGGAGGCGTAGCAATAATAGGCTTGATTGTTCTGCAATAGCTGCTCGACAACTTCGTGATAGCGCGTAAGCCGTTGCATCTGGTATAAAGGTCCTTCATCATAATCCAATCCCAGCCATGCCATGCCGTCAAGAATTGCCTGTATCGATTGTTGGGTTGAACGTTCCAGATCGGTATCTTCAATGCGCAAAATAAATTTTCCGCCGTGTTTACGCGCATAAGCCCAAGAGAAAAGCGCGGTGCGCGCGCCGCCAATGTGAAGATAACCGGTAGGACTGGGAGCAAATCGTGTGCGTACCATCATGATTGTTTAATAACTATTAAGCCGAATGGGGAAGTGGAATAGTTTACGCGATTCTGTAAAGCCGGTGTTTATTTTGCCTGGACTATTGCAAGCATGATGGATGTTCATCGGGGCTTGTAGCGTAAAGCCGATTATAATGTGCGCAATTTAATCCAAATGTTTTTTGTGGATATGATCATAAAGTATCTGATAAATGACTGACTTAATCCATGATCTGATTTTTGAAGCTGCAGAACGAGCGCCAGACTCTGAGGCGCTGTCATATCAAGATCAGCGTATGTGCTATGCCATGTTGGCTGGGCATGTTAAAGCAAAAGCGGGTGGTTTTCGGGCGCTTGGCTTAGATCGTGGTGAGCGGGTTGCGGTATATCTCGAGAAACGTTTTGAGACTGTCATTGCATTATTTGCTGCCGCTGCGGCGGGAGGTGTTTTTGTTCCGGTCAATCCGGTATTGAAACCGAAACAAGTCTCTTTTATTTTGATTGACTGCAACGTGCGAGTATTGGTGACGTCGTTGGAACGGTTAAAATTGTTGCAAGCTATTTTATTGTCTTGCCATGATCTGCGCGTGGTTGTGGTGGTCGATGCCAAAGGCGAGCTTCCGGTTATTGCCGGACTTATCATTGTTAGTTGGAATGAGGTTGACGGTGTCAATGCAGCGACGCCAACTATCGATAGCGATATGGCGGCGATCATTTATACCTCTGGCAGCACCGGAAGACCCAAAGGAGTTGTGCTTTCGCACCGTAATCTAGTTGCCGGCGCTAAAAGTGTGATGCAGTACTTGCAGAATCGATCTGACGATCGAATTTTGATTGCGTTGCCGCTGAGTTTTGATTATGGATTGAGTCAGTTGACGACTGCTTTTTATGTAGGTGCGACAAGTATCTTGATGAATTATTTATTGCCACGGGATATCGTTGCTATCGTCAAAGATCAGCAGATCACCGGATTAGCAGCTGTGCCGTCATTATGGATTCAACTTGCGCAACTGAATTGGGGAAAAGCATTTTCGTTGCGCTACATTACCAATTCAGGCGGTGCCATACCGCGCAGGACGCTGGATCAATTGCGCATTACCTTACCGGAGACACAAATTTTTTTGATGTATGGCTTTACCGAAGCTTTTCGTTCAACGTATTTGGAGCCAGATGAGATCAGTCGGCGTCCTGATTCCATTGGTAAGGCGATACCGAATGCCGAAGTGCTGGTGTTGCGGGAAGATGGTTCGCATTGCGCGCCGGGTGAGCCCGGAGAATTGGTGCATCGGGGCGTTCAGGTTGGAATGGGTTATTGGAATGATGCGGAAAAAACCGTAACATGCTTTAAACCCATTAAACCCCGCCAAGCTGGATTGATGCTCACTGAGATTGCTGCGTGGTCGGGTGATACTGTGTATAAGGATGAAGAAGGGTTCTTGTACTTTGTCGGGCGCCGTGACGAAATGATTAAAACTTCGGGGTATCGCGTCAGTCCAACCGAAATTGAGGAAGTTATCTATGCTACGGAATGTGTCGCTGAAGCGGTCGCTTTTGGCGTTCCGCACCCGATTCTAGGACAAGCAATCGCTGTAATTGTGACTGTCAGGAAAGGCATTCACTTAGATATCGAAACTCTGCTAAGTGAATGCAAGAAACAACTACCTGCATATATGGTACCAAATCATTTCGAGGTGCACGAAGGTAACTTGCCGCGCAATCCTAACGGAAAAATAGACCGTAAATTTCTTTCTCAGCAATTACAACTATTATTTGGCGAAAGCGATTCATGACCAATCCATTGTTGGAACATGCGCCACTTATACCATTTTCTGTGCAGAACGATTGCTTACAGATAGGTGGGATGGCATTAACTCGATTGGTCGATCGCGTGGGTACGACACCATTTTATGCGTATGACCGGCAAAAAATCACCGAACGGGTTGAGCTGCTGCGCCAGCATTTGCCGCAAGAGGTCTTGTTGCACTATGCGATAAAAGCCAATCCCATGCCGGCTGTGGTACAACATTTGGCAAGTTTAGTCGATGGCCTGGATATCGCCTCAATAGGAGAAATGAGGGTTGCGCTGGATACAATTCTTACCCCTGAAAAGATAAGTTTTGCTGGGCCTGGGAAAAAGGTGCATGAATTACGCAGCGCGATTGCCGCAGGTGTAATTCTCAATGCTGAATCACAGCAGGAAATGGAATTGATCGCGCAGCAAGGAATAGATTTAGGCATCACCCCCAAAGTTGCTATTCGTATTAACCCGGATTTTGAGCTCAAATCTTCTGGAATGAAGATGAGTGGCGGGCCAAAACCATTCGGCGTAGATGCCGAGCGTGTGCCCGATTTGCTAGCGCGACTGGGGTTTCTCGGTTTAGATTTCGTTGGATTTCATATTTTTAGCGGTTCACAGAATCTAAATGCGATCGCAATTCAGGAAGCGCATGAAAAAACCGTCCAACTTGTTATTGAGCTTGCTGAATATGCGCCATCACCTGTGAAGTTACTAAATATCGGTGGCGGTTTTGGTGTGCCTTATTTTCCTGGTGATCGACCGCTGGATATTGCAACGATTGGTGTTAATTTACAGTGCCTGATGAAAAAAGTAAAACAGCAGTTACCGCATACCACCGTTGCGCTTGAGTTGGGGCGATATCTGGTTGCCGAGGCAGGCGTTTATGTTTGCCGTGTTTTAGAGCGGAAAATGTCGCGAGGACAAGTCTTTCTCGTAACAGATGGCGGGCTGCATCATCACTTGGCGGCTTCTGGAAATTTAGGCCAAGTGATCCGCAAAAACTATCCCGTCATTATCGGCAATAAAGTTCAAGGCGTTGCAAGAGAGATTGTTTCAGTAGTGGGGCCGCTATGCACGCCGCTAGATTTGTTAGCGGATCAAATGCAAATGACCCAGGCATCCGTGAACGATCTAGTGGTTGTTTTACAATCTGGGGCTTATGGTTTGAGCGCCAGTCCAACAGCTTTTCTTGATCATCCTCCACCGGTTGAAGTGTTGGTTTAAGCTACGATTTGCAGTGAGAATTATTGGTAGTATTAATAATTCTGTGTCTAAGGAAGGCCAAATAGGATCTTCTCCATATGCTGTTTAAAGGGGTAGAAACTTGTTATAGGTATTCGATAGGTTTTCCCCTCCATTTGTTTGGTAACCAAAAACTCAAGTTTAGCGCGGCACCCGGATTGAGGAAACTGTTAACATGTTGTGTGGTTTTTCGCACCTCTTTGTTAAAGCGCTCAATCCAATTGGTGGTATATAGCAACGGCGCAGTTGCACGGGATAATTTAAGTATTGATGGTAATAACGCCACTTGTATTCAGGTAATGATCCACGGATACTGGGATAACGTTTGCCCCACTGGTCGATGAATTTTGAAATTGCTCCGTGTATGAGAGGAACTATCTAAATCCAGTACTTCGTGCCAATGAGCAATCAAGCGTCGCACTTTGTGCACCAGGCAACATTGGATGGCACGATGCGGCAAATGCTGCTCTAGTGCAGCTTCGATGCCGGATAATTCATCGCACAGTACCAGCCCTACCTGTTGGAGACCACGTTGCTTTAGATCTTGAAACACTTGTTTCCAGCCTTCGGCTGATTTTCTGGGCAAATGGTATAACCCCAATATTTCACGGCTATAATCTTGTTTCAATCCCATTACGATATAGGTTGCTTCTTGCGCAACATCGTCACGTCTCACCGCATGATAAAGCGCATCGATTAAAATGACGTGATAGTGCGACGAAAGTGAGCGTTGCTGCCAGGATAATCGTAACGGCTCAAATGCTTTGACCCATTGCGATAGTTTCCCAGGACTATAATGGGAAGAAAACAGATCCTTAAAAATACGACTGACGCCGCGATGTGAAACACCTAGGCTATATAGCGACAATGCCAGCTGATCCATACGGGCGCTATCTTGCTTGATGATTTCCAGAGCCAATGGATAAAACTGACCACGCCGGCCCTTGGAATCTTAATTTCAAAGCGACCTTGCAGGTGATTGATAAATCGACTGTAAAATCCATTGCCTTTGTTATCCAACGACTCATTCAGAAATACTGCTCGCTCCGATTCCATCAGACTTTCAAATACCTGACAGAGTATTGTTTGTACATCCAGTCTTTGTCCTTGATGCAAATTCTTTATCGTTTCATCTAAAAATTCTTGGTATGCTTGCTTTACGGGCATGTTCGATCCTTTGCGTTTTAATTACGCGATTTCTTGTCAAAATCAAATCCTACATGCCTACTCCAGACACAAATAAAGCACCCCGCCGCAAGCAGCGAGGTATTAAAAGCGCTCTTCAGACTGCTGGTTTTCAACCAGCCTTCGCCCCAAGGAGCGAGGAATTAAACCCGGAAGAGATTAAAACAGCCTGTATTTGGTGTGTTTGAGCGAGATGGGAGGATATACACCGAAATAGTACCAGACTGTAAACGCTTGACCTTACAGGCGGTAATACTGGGTAAAGTATCAATTGAAAGCGTTATTTATAGTGATGGCTGGCGTGGTTATAATGGTTTGGTAGATGTAGGATACTCTAAGCATTTTCGTGTATCCCATGGTGATAATGAATTTGCTCGGGATGGGCATTGCCATATAAACGGTATCGAATCGTTTTGGAGTTTTACCAAGCGGCGGCTTGCAAAGTTTAACGGCGTGTCAGTTAACTTTGAGTTGCATTTAAAAGAATCTGAATGGCGTTGGAAAAAACAACCTGATGAGCTTGCTAGTGCACTATGGCAAATCATCAGATATTATTAACTCTGCTAGTCCAGAGCCTTTTCTATTTAATGTGACTACAAGTTTCGCTGTTGGGCTTGTGCATCTGGAAGTCAGACCTGTTCCTGAACCAGAATTTACACCATGCTGTTGCCGGGCCTGATCTGATTTTGTGAGGATGTTCATGTAGGCCTGTTAAACGTTTGGTATCGAGGAACTGATAAGTGAAGTAAAATCTGATATGCTCGGATTCGGAAAAGAATTTATCGTCTTTTATTTAATATAATTTATTGTGGTTGGCAACATTTTGCGAAGCAAAAAGATAATCGATGAAAACAAAATTATTTACTTTAGAACCAAAAAATTTCTTCTTTCAAGAGAATGGTCTGAAACTAAATTCGCGTGTTCGCCCCTCCATCATTTTTTCGGATGTACATCATATTAATATTCATCGCATTCTTGGTAAGTTTCGATAATTAGAGCAATAGCGATATGCATTATCAAAACCTGCTTTGTATTGGCGATAGCCAAACTTTTGGCGCGCGGACTTATGGTTGTTATCCGTTATATCTAGCCCAAATGCTCACTCAACAAACACCTTATCAATGGCGTGCGATTAATCGAAGTATTAATGGCTATACAGCTCGGGAATTATGGTTTTTACTTGGTAATGAGATCGAAGTTATCAGCGATACTTATCAAGTATGCGTGCTCATAGGTACAAATGACGTGGGAAATGAAACGCCGCTGGATCTTTTTGAAGAATATTACCGGCAAATTGTTCGAGCATTTCTGATCAAAAAATACAAGGCTATATTTTGTGCTGAAATTCCTCCTATTTTTCCTGATGGCCATATTTTTTTCCGCAAAGAAACAGTGGAGCGGCGCAATCAATATAATGACGCGATCAGGAAAATTTCAGCCGAAAATAAAAAAATTCATTGCGTACCGATTAACGGATTAAGTCGTGATTGCTACGTGGATTCTGTTCACTTCAACGAGCAAGGAAATCGAGTTGTCGCTGAGACATTTGCTAAGGCTATTCTAGAACGTTGAAAGTCGGGATTGTAATTGGCACTCGTCCCGAGGTCATGAAAAATTATGCCATTGTTAAGGCTCTGCGCGAAGCGAACTTGGATTTTGTTGTTCTGCATACTAATCAACACCAAGATCCATTGCTCCGAGAGGTGGTATTTGCCGAAATGGGCTATGTGCCAGATTTTATTTATCCTCGATCTTATAGTATTGGCGCGGCGATTGATTGGGTATGCGAAATCATTCGCACGCAGCAAATTGATCTGATCTTGGTGAATGGCGACACTGCGGCATCAATTGTTGGTGCCGTTGCTGCTGTCTATTCTGATGTTGGATTAGCTCATGTCGAGGCAGGTCTGCGTGCTTATGATAACCGCATGTATGAGGAACGCAACCGTATCATGGTCGATAGTGCGGCGCATTATTTGTTTACGTATACGCAGCATCATGCCGAATATTTGAAAAAGATTCCGGATTTGCGTGGCCGAATTTTCAATGTTGGCAATACCACTGTAGATTTAATTCATGACTTCTCTGCTGAATTGGTTAAACCACGTTTGGATACTTACGCATACATTACCCTGCATCGAAAGGAATTTACCGACAGTCGCACAAGAATGATTGACGTTTTTACAACGCTCAATTCGTTGGCAGATGAATTTGATGCCATGGTTTTCCCCATACATCCGCGGACACGAGATGCTATGCAAAATTATGGCCTCAGCTTTGATCTCTTGTCACGGATAACGGTAATTGATCCGGTCGATCCATTTACATCGCTTTCTTACGAGAAATTTGCGGCGCTAATCATTACGGACAGTGGCTGCATTCAGGAAGAGGCTTATATTTTTGGTGTCCCATGCGTGACCGTGCGAAATAACACCGAGCGACCGGAAACCATAAAAGTAGGCGCCAATGTGTTAACTGGTTTCTCCCCTGGAGTGATCCAGGATAAGATATGTTCGCAAAAAAGCTCTGGTCATCAGCAGTTTCCACCAGTCTATGGTGACATCGGAGTGGGTGAACGTATTGTCCAAGCTTTGCGAAAGCATTTTATAAATTGGCGTAATTATTAAGGCTCTAGAATATAAGATACAATCTGTTAGTCTAGTAAGATGTTAATAAACAGCAAATTAAGTAATTATTACATTAAGAAAATAATTCAATGTTTTTGCATTGATATACCTGCCAGCAAAACAGCTCTGCTACTGGGTAAAAATCGTAACACGATTGATCGTTGGCATGGCATTTTCAGGCAAGTAATTTATGGCTATGTAGTAATTAACTGTTGAAATTGTCTTGTTCTTCCAAGTGATCTTAG
>NZ_CADEGP010000088.1 GCF_902826915.1 uncultured Nitrosomonas sp. | reverse complement strand
ATCAAAAACAGCAGGTCGCTTGATTCTCATACACCAGATTTGACTATAGCTCTTCCGGAGCATGCAGTGCGTAGAGTTTGTTCTTGTCTTTCGGCTGCTGCTGGTGAATCCGCTGTGCTCGCTCCAGCAGCGTATTCAGATGTTGGAACGATGCGGAGCACTCCAGTTCTGCCGTCACCAGTTTCCGCTTGATCTCTCGCAGCACGATACCAAGGATCGTGCGTTGGCGTTTAACGGCTTTGCGCATGCGGCGAAATTGCTTGGCATGGGCATAACCATGGTAATCATCTCTTAAATTCTCCTGCCTAAAATTTAGGCAGAATACGTGAATTACCTGGTCAATTTTCAACCGGTGTCAACAGCAACGTATTCATCGACGCCAAAATGGCCACCGCGCTGCTGGATCGACTCACACACCATTGCCACATCATCGAAACCGGCAACGAGTCTTTCCGCTACAAGCAAAACACTGCCAATGCAAAGATCAGAATACAGCAGCGGGAAAAAGAAAAATACTCACCAGAAGAAAATCTGGCTAATTTGCAGTAAATTACAACTAAACAAAAACATCAACAGGAGGCAAAACACCAACTCAGTCTGAGTCGACTTGTCCACAGATGCGTAGTATCCTACGTTCTGTTTTCCCCTGGTCAATTTTCAACCGTAATGGGTGGTCAATTTTAAGCCGGTATCAACACTCGTTTGTTTGTGACCGTGTTTTTTTATCAGAATAGTTCGTGTCTAGCCATTCTTTGTAACTATTGTCCATAACACCACGCCACCAGTCCTCGTTATCGAGATACCACTGCACCGTTTTGTGGATGCCGGTTTCAAATGTCTCCAATGGCTTGTAGGATAGTTGATCCATGATTTTGGTGGCATCAATGGCATATCTGCGATCATGTCCAGGACGGTCAGTGACATGAGTGATTAATTTGGTATGTGGTGCGCCGTAAGGGTGGTATTTGTCCATCAGCTGGCAGACGAATGTAACAATATCGATATTCGCCCACTCATTGTTGCCGCCGATGTTATAGACCTCACCCACCTCTCCATTCAGGAGAACACGTTCTATACCACGACAATGATCCTCAACATAGAGCCAGTCTCGAATCTGTTTACCATCGCCATAAATCGGTAAGGGTTTCCCTTCGAGACAGTTGACGATCATTAAAGGAATTAGTTTTTCTGGAAAATGATACGGGCCATAGTTATTTGAACAGTTGCTGATGGTGGTATTGAGACCGTAAGTATGGTGGTAACTGCGCACTATGTGATCCGAAGATGCCTTGCTGGCTGCATAGGGCGAATTAGGCAGATATTGATGCTGCTCAGTAAATGCAGGGGCGTCAGGCGTGAGCGTACCATAAACTTCGTCCGTGGATACATGGTGAAAGCGATGAGTTGTTTTACCCGCATCAAGCCATATTTTTTTGGCGGCTTTTAGCAGCGAATGTGTGCCTTCTATATTAGTTTTAAGAAAGGCATCTGGCCCGAGAATTGATCGATCCACATGACTTTCTGCAGCAAAGTGCACTAAGGTATCAATCGAAGCATCGTGCAATAATTTTTCTACCAATACGGCATCAAGAATGTCGCCGCGCACAAAACTGTAAGCCTTGTTGTTTTGTATACTTTTTAGATTTTGTAAGTTTCCGGCATAGGTAAGCGCATCCAGTACAGTAACCTGGCTGTCAGGATATTTCTGCAACCAATAATGCACGAAGTTGCTGCCAATAAATCCAGCGCCACCCGTCACTAATAAATGCTTAGGTTGATAATTCATCGTTTTTTTTCCATTGAATTAATACTTGTTCTAACCCTTTTCGCCAGTCTGCTTGAGAAATAAGCAATTCTTCTTGAATGCGCGCACATACCAACGCTGAGTTCTGCGGACGCTTGGCGGCGGTGGGATATTCAGATGTTCTGATGGGCTTGATAAACGGTTTCTTTCTCAGCATGCCTAGCTCAAAAGCCTGTTGACAAATGATTTCAGCAAAAGTGTGCCATGTGGTGACAGGGACTCCGGTGTAATGATACAGCCCCCAAGAGATAGCCTTCTTCTGGTGTATTCGATCGACAATTTCCAACAGGACCTCAGCGATATCACCTGCCCAGGTTGGCGCGCCGGTTTGGTCAGCAACAACACTCAGTTCATCACGCTGTTTAGCAAGGCGCAATATAGTACGGACGAAATTCTGGCCTGTGGCTGAGAATACCCAAGCTGTACGCAGCGTTATGTATTTATCTAGCGTATTGGCAACAGCAGCTTCACCTTCTAACTTGCTCTGGCCATAAGCTCCCTGCGGGTTCGGAGCATCTATTTCCTGATATGGCGTGGGCTTTTGTCCATCAAACACGTAATCGGTAGAAACGTGCAATAGCGGTATATCAGCCTTCACACAGGACCTTGCCAGATATAGCGGACCATCTCGATTGACGGCAAGCGCCGAAGCAATATCAGTCTCAGCGCGGTCGACGGCAGTATAAGCGGCGGCGTTGATAATAATTGTTGGATTTACATGTGCAACAAAGGCCTGGATATTGGATTCATTTGTGATATCAAGTTCATTGTAATCGACACCAACGAAGCTATAGCCACGCTCTTTGCTGCGTAAACAAAGTTCTGTACCTAATTGACCTGCTGCACCTATTATTAATACGGTCATAATAGATTTCATTCTCCGGGTGTATTCATGTAGTACTGAGATTGTCTTAGATTGGCAACTTCTCTAGTGCTTGTTGTGAAAGGTTGAGCGCAAATTGATCTTTTATTGAGAGTGTAACATCGCTGACGGACCACTTGAAATCGACTGTTGATACCAGTTTAAAACTTAGACAGAATACGTGAATTACTTGGTCAATTTTCGGCTGGCGTCAACAAACAAACGCAAACAATACAGAAGGCGTGCAGCGATTGAGTCCATTGTCGATCACCTGAAATCGAATTACCAAATGGCCAAAAATTTTACCTGAAGGGCACACTTGGTGATCACATTAGCCTGTTGATGGCCGCTGCTGCCTGAAACTTGAGACAATGGCTGTTAGTCATTTTTTGGCTCTTTTTTCCGGCAGCTTGCCTGGAATAATTGTTTTTCGATACTTTTTCAGGGACGACTAGATAAACTGCCGACAGTGTGCTCTCTTCTTTTGCAACAAAAAGCATCGAAAATGCTTATTTGTCGCGCCAGATAACCATGGTCAATCAATCATCTGCACTGCTATTAGTAAATTCAACACGATTAGTATCCTGTGGCCATGCGCTAAATGGAAATGGACGCAAGTCTGTATTAAATGACAAATAACTAATTATCTGATGAATATATGCATTTAACCCTTGACTGAATCCAAGTAACAAGGAATTTGTTTTTCCACTTATTATCAAAGTAACAAACTGAAAGAAAACGACACAGATAACTAAAGAATTAGATAAACCATAGATAAACATAAAGAAAATAACATAAAGACCACGCTGCCAGAAATCTTTCTTTTGTAATCTTTGCTTGATTTCATCATCCATTTCATTTTCCCACAATATAATGCAGATTACTTATCAATGCTCAAAACATAAACAATATATCAGCAGCGATTCTCCCACACGGCTCATACTAAGATACGGAAAGCTACGAGAAGGAAATTAATGCAATTTTATTTCAAGTTATATACGAACGGATTTCCAGTAATTGGATTTCCAATAAACATGGTCAAGCCGTGATATTGTGACGCCTTTCTTTTGAGACGCATGTAAAAATTTATTATTCTCCAGATAAATTCCTACGTGATTTGAAGATTTACCAACTCTGAAGAACACCAAGTCTCCAACCCTTAAATCATCTCTTCTAACCTCTTGCCCAATTTTTGCTTGCATCCCTGTCGTTCTTGGTAAATTCTTACCGAGTTTTGACTTAAACGTCAAATGCACAAAACCTGAGCAATCTATCCCACGTCGACTCAGTCCACCATATTGATAACGCACGCCCTGCCATTCATTATAGTGAGAATAGAGTACTTTTCTCAGGTAACTGGGATCTAGGGGCTTATTGGCAACAGAACGAGATTCATGCTTGGAAAAATGTCGTTTTTGAATTGATCCACAGCTAACTAAAAAACTGATACCAACAAAAATAATAAGTCGAGAAACAGATCTTTTCATGGACAGTGTACTTTTCGCTTTATCCTAAATCAAATACCAGGAAATCAAGCAAGCTAAATACGGTTACGATGCGACCCCATACTAGATACTTTTGATAGAACACATCTAGCCATATCTTTTAATGAAATAACCTCATTAACTCCACCCGCGGCAATAGCTTCTTTTGGCATCCCAAAAACAACACAACTCGCCTCATCTTGAGCAAAATTATATGCTCCCGCTCTGTGCATCTCCAACATTCCTACAGCACCATCTTTTCCCATGCCTGTTAGAATCACACCAATGGCATTTTTGCCTGCACAATTTGCTGCTGAACGAAATAGTACATCAACTGAGGGTCGATGTCGACTCACTGGTTCACCATGATTTAACTCAGTCAGATAATTTGCACCACTACGTTTAAGCAATAAGTGCGAATGTCCTGGTGCGATAAAAGCATGGCCTGGCAGCACCCTTTCTCCCCCCTGAGCCTCAACAACTGATATCTTACATAGACCATTCATACGATTAGCAAATGACCTGGTAAATCCTTCTGGCATATGCTGGGTAATAAGTATACCTGGTGAATCATGCGGCATACGAATCAGAAATTCTTTAATTGCTTCTGTGCCACCAGTAGAAGCACCTACTATAATTAATTTTTCTGTCGATGAAATACGATTTGATACCGTTGGCAGAACAACATCTGCAGTAACACTTCTTGTAATTGGTAAAGGTGTATGCCGTCTCGGTCTAGCTGACTTCGCGATACGGATTTTGTCTGCAATTTCGTTGCTATATTCCTTTAATCCCGACGCTATATCCATTTTAGGCTTAGACACGAAATCAACCGCACCTAATTCAAGTGCACGAAAAGTTACGTCCGAACCTTTCTCGGTCAGCGTTGAAACCATAACAACAGGCATAGGCCTTAATCGCATTAATTTCTCTAGAAAATCAATTCCATCCATTTTAGGCATTTCGACATCCAAAGTCAGTACATCTGGATTCATTGCACGTATCATTTCGCGTGCCGCCAGAGGATCAGCTGCGGCCCCAACGACTTCCATATCCGGCTGGCTATTAATAATTTCGCTCAATAATTTACGAATAAGTGCTGAATCATCAACGACTAGAACTGAAATTTTTTTCATAATATGAACTCAAGAAAATTCAAGAAGCAAATTCAGCTAAGAAAATAGTTCTATTTCTCCACCATTTTCAACCTTGCGCAAGCGTTGACTATAATCTTTCTCACGTTGGGAAATAGTCATGTTACGAATATTCCGTAATTTCTTTACCATTACCTTATTGTTTTTTGGAAAAAAATAGACCTTACGCGGAAATATATCAACTAAATCTTGCGCTACAACTCTTATTTTTTCGGTTTGCAAAAACTTCAAAACAAAATCCGCATTCCTCTGGCCGATATTCGCAACCGTCAACCCATCCAAAACATTACCGCCACCGAATACTTTAGCCTCGAGGTTACATCTGCGAGCACCCAATTTGAGCAGCTGATTGATCAGTATTTCCATTGCATACGTACCATAACGAGCTGAAGCATTTAACGGACTACCCGCGTCCGCACCACCATCTGGAAGCATAAAATGATTCATACCGCCGATACCGCTATAACAATCACGTATACAAGCTGCAACACATGAGCCGAGCACAGTTACCAAGAGCATGTCCTTATCAGTGACATAGTATTCACCTGGTAACAATTTAACTGCTTGATGGTTAAAGCTTTTGTCAAAATATAAATTGCTCGCAATTTGCTCATCAAGGATCTCAGCCATATTATTACCTCTGCCGATTAGTTAATTCATAAACAGTTTTCTCACGCAACTTAAATAAATCAGTAGCATGTTGGAAGCTTTCAGAATGACCAGCAAACAACAATCCGTCAGGGGTTAGCAATGGCACAAATTTCTTCAGAATTTTATATTGTGTCTGTTTATCAAAATAGATCATTACATTACGGCAGAATATCGCATCAAATGGACCTCGAATCGGCCACTTATCATCAAGCAAATTCAATTGCCGAAACGTAATCATATTTTGCAACTCGGGACAAACCTTTGCTGATCCAGCATGAGAGCCTTTGCCTTTTAAAAAAAACTGTTTAAGTTTTTCCTTAGGTAGTTTTTCTAACTTGTCCATTGAATAAATACCCATTTGGGCTTTCGCCAAAACGTTTGTATCCAAATCCGTCGCCAGAATATGTACGGGAGGAGTGTATGATTTAAACGCCTGTACCATTGCCATCGCCATTGAGTATGGCTCTTCGCCAGTAGATGAAGCACTACACCAAAGTTGAATTTTGTTGTGATTTTTTCGCTTCTCTACGTGCCTCTCGAGAATGGGAAAATGATGATGCTCACGGAAAAAAGCTGTAAGATTCGTTGTCAAAGCATTAGTAAACGCTTCCCACTCTTCCGAGCTTCCACGTTCCAAATAGTCCAAGTATTCATCAAAACTATCAAAACCCGTCGCACGCAATCTTCTGGCAAGTCGGCTATACACCATGCTCTGCTTACCTGTAGAAAGAGAGATACCCGCATGCTTATATATCAGCTCTCTAATTCGGTCAAAATCACTCTGAGTAAAATTATATTCGCGCGCTTTACTTTCAAGGCTATCTTCGATATCTGTAATCAATCCCATAATTTCCATCCACAAACAAGATAAAGTGCCATTTTGCGATAACCGTTTACAGTATCAAATCTTCCTTCAGTTCCTTCACTTCTTCGCATATCGAACTAATATACCTGTCCTTAATCCCTCGAGATCATAGATATCAAACTGGCACATCTACTATGCTCGTTGACAAGCCTGGTACTTGTGTCGGTAGAATATAAATAGAATTTCTCAATTAATAGATATTGGGACTATCCTTAATCTCAAGCGAACAGAAAATCACCTTAAATAACAACATTATTGATTAGTCCGACACACTACCTCATCATTCATTCCCAAGCCAACAACGTATTCGGCATCAGTTTCTAAACTCAATCTAGGGTAGGGGCGCAGCTGATCCGCTTCCAAATTGATCACATTAAATGTTCTGCTACATTTTAGATACCCAGTAAACTGACTGTAATCAACTTCCCTCAACTTCAAGTCTTCCACTGTTCACGCCTGTTCTGACATAAAATATCAATAAGCCACGCATCACACAAATAAGTAATGAATTTCCTACGCGAGCTCTTGCTGTGATGCCATTACTAAAGCTGCGGTATCAAGAATGAGCGCAACTTTGCCATCACCCATAATAGTCGCACCCGAAGCTCCCTGAACTCTGCGGTAATTACTCTCAAGGCTCTTGATAACAACCTGATGCTGCCCAACCAAGTCATCCACAAATAACGCTGCTTTATGTCCTTCAGCCTCAAGAATGACAAGAATTCCTTTATGAATTTCTGTTACGCTAGGACGCAAATTGAAGAACTCATGCAATGCAATCACTGGGAGATACTCACCTCTTACTTGCACCACGCGCCCTTTCCCACTCACTGTTTTAATATCGGTGGCCATCGGTTGCAATGACTCGGTTATATAATTTAATGGCACAATAAACATTTGATCTCCAACAACCACAGACAATCCATCGAGTATGGCCAGCGTTAGTGGCAAACGAATGGATATACGCGTACCAGATCCAAACGTCGATTCAATATCGATACGCCCCCCCATGCTCTGTATATTGCGTTTAACCACATCCATGCCAACACCTCGACCAGACACATCTGTAACTTGGTCTGCTGTTGAGAAACCAGCTTCAAATATCAACAACCACACTTCTTGATCAGTCATTGCATCATGTACAGGTAAGCCACGTTCTTTTGCTTTGGCAAGAATCTTCCCTCTATTTAGTCCTGCGCCATCATCACTAACCTCGATAACAATACTCCCTCCCTGGTGAAAAGCTCGCAGGGTTATTGTGCCGTGCGCTGGCTTACCAGCAGCTATACGTTTTTCAGCTACTTCTACACCGTGATCCAGGCTATTTCTGACTAAGTGTGTTAAAGGATCAGCAATTTTCTCAATTAACCCTTTATCGAGTTCTGTATTCTCACCAACAGTCCTCAACTCCACACGCTTATTCAGTTTCGCGGCAAAATCACGAACAACTCGCGGATATCGGCTAAATACAAAACTGATTGGCATCATACGGATTGACATCACAGATTCTTGCAAATCTCGTGTATTTCGCTCTAATTGACTCATTCCGCTGTACAACTTCTCGAACAGTACCGGATCATACTGAGAAGCTGTCTGAGCAAGCATTGCTTGAGTAATGACCAGCTCTCCGACCAAGTTAATCATTTGATCAACTTTTTCTATGCTGACTCTGATAGATGAAGCTTCACTAGCCGCCGCTATATTAGCTTTTGCAGAAGATTTATTTGTCGCTTGAGACTCATTTTTGTTACCATCTGTATTCGGCAACTGTGTCTGGCCCAAACTAATTTTTGAATCTTCTATATCCTTCGGCGCAGCAGGTGCACCGGGAAAAAATCCATAACCTGGAGTAGGTGGCATCCTATACTTTAGCGCATCTTCTTCTGCTAAAGATTCTGCATTACTAGCTGATCCATTAGAGGTTTCAATTTCTGTTGCCTTAGCTTGAGCACTATCAAACGTAACTGCTTTAATTTTCAGGCTTGCGGGATCAACCACGAACACCAAAGTTTCCCAAACATCTTCCTCGCTACTACTTGTGGTCAGCACTAATTTATAGCACTCCTCCGCATTTACAGGCGTAAGATTCTCCAGATTACCCAATTCCTTCAAATTGGCGAGTAAATTCTCAAATGTGGCACTACTCAAATCAGTACTGGAAAATTCGATACTAAAACTAAGTCGTGTCGCAGTGTTTTCTTGAGAATCTTTTTCTGCCATTGACTCTACATCAGTCTCTCCCGACACTGATTTGGCTTCAGCATCAGCATCAGCATCAGAAACAATTGCTTTTATATCCTCTACCGATACAACCTCCTGCGCGTTCTCACTCAATTTCTTAAGCTCCTCGCAAACTGCTTCAACAGCAGCGGGATCAGCTTGTCCTTCTCCACGATGTCCGGCCAATTGTGCTTTGATAACGTCTCCAGCCTCTAGAAAAGCATCGACCATCTCGCTACGTACTTTAAGCTCGCCCTTGCGCAATCTATCAAGCAGTGTTTCCAACATATGCGTCATCTCCGTCATATCTGTAAAACCAAATGTACCTGCTCCACCTTTAATAGAATGAGCAGCACGAAATATAGCGTTTAAGTCTTCCAAATCCGGCGAATTTACATGAGCTATGATTATTTCTGGTGTATGACAAGTGAGGAGAAAGCGGTGTAGCC
>NZ_CADEGP010000087.1 GCF_902826915.1 uncultured Nitrosomonas sp. | reverse complement strand
CTGCTGCTCGCAAGATAGCGATTGACGGGAATTTTTCAGGGACGACTAAGTATTTACGATTTCAGCAAGGTATACTTGCAACAGCTCTAGCAAACTGTTTTTTGAATGAACATTGATTTACAGTCCTTGATGCCTCTTTTTGCCATTCAAAATTAATACGTAGCGAGATGTTTACCGGAATCATACAAGCAGTGGGTGAAATAACTCAGGCTCAACCCAACATGGATCATAGCAATAATGGGCTATCCCTAAGTATTTTTACTGGGGAGCTGGATCTGAGCGATGTGAATGTCGGTGATAGCATTGCTGTGAACGGTGTCTGTCTCACGGTTACTTCATTGACCGTTAATAAATTTACCGTGGATGTTTCGCAAGAAACACTAAACTGTACTCAAGGGCTTAATCAAACCGGTATGCGCGTCAATTTGGAAAAAGCTTTGCGCTTGTCGGACCGATTGGGTGGCCACTTGGTTAGTGGCCATGTGGATGGAATTGGTATCGTAATTAAATTTGAGCCCGCTGGAGAGAGTTATGAGTTGATCATTCGGGCACCAGATTCAATATTGCGGTACCTGGTACATAAAGGCTCGATCACAGTGAATGGCGTTAGCCTGACAATTAATCAAGTTGAAGGTAATGAGTTTTCTATCAATCTTATTCCGCATACTTTAGCGATGACCACTTTAAATGAGCTGGCGCCAGAAATACGTGTAAATTTAGAAACTGATATGTTGGCGCGCTATGTGGCAAAGTTGTTAAATATCTAACGTCATTCGGAAAAAATGAATATGAGTATCAGTGCGATTCAGGAGATCATTGCAGATCTGAAGCTGGGTAAAATGGTCATCCTGATTGATGAGGAAGATCGCGAGAATGAAGGCGACTTGGTTCTTGCTGCTGATTTTGTAACACCGGAAGCCATCAATTTTATGGCTACCCATGGCCGAGGGTTGATTTGCTTAACCTTAACCGAAGAAAAATGCCATCAGTTAGATCTGCCTTTAATGGTATCTTCTAATCGTGCGCCGCTGGGTACCAATTTTACACTTTCCATTGAATCCGCCAGTGGCGTCACTACGGGTATTTCGGCTGCGGATCGTGCGCGCACCATTCAAACTGCTGTTAATAAAGATGCGAAACCAGAAGACATTGTGCAACCCGGGCATATTTTTCCGCTGATGGCCCAGAAAGGCGGAGTGCTGATGCGTGCCGGACACACCGAGGCGGGTTGCGACTTAGCCAGGATGGCGGGTTTGACTGCGGCTTCGGTAATCTGCGAAATTCTAAAAGAAGATGGCAGTATGGCACGGTTGCCCAATCTCATAACGTTTGCGCATAAACATCAACTTAAAATTGGTGCGATCTCGGATTTAATCGAATACCGTAATCAAACCGAAAGCCTAGTTGCCCGTGTTGCTGAGCGCGTCATCCAAACTTTGTATGGCGAGTTTCAGTTAGTGGCCTACCGTGATGAGATAACGCATATGACTCATTTGGCATTGGTCAAAGGTAAAATAAATCCCGCAACCGAAACATTGGTGCGTGTGCATGAACCATTGTCAGTGATTGATTTATTGGATATTCATGACAGTACGCATTCCTGGAGTATTCATGCTGCGATGAAATTGATTGCTGAGGCAGGGTGTGGTGTTATCGTACTGTTGCATCGAAAAGAAAGTTCAGCCAAACTGATCGAACGCATCCAGTTGCAGCGGCCTCATTTCCCCAATGCGATTAAGACAGATTTACGCGATCATGGTATTGGTGCACAAATACTTAAAGATCTTAATGTGGGAAAAATGCGTTTAATGGCAACCCCAAGAAAAATGCCCAGTGTGACAGGATTTGGATTAGAAGTGACGAGTTATGTTGAGACACACGGGTAATATTTAACTTTATATTAATCAGTTATGCTAAATAAACAGGAGCCTGGTATGCCATATTATGACAATATTCTTGAATTTGAACCGAATCTGGATGGATCAGATTTACGCGTGGGTATTGTCATGAGCCGTTTTAATATTGATATTGGTGAAGGGCTGTTGAGCGCTTGTACCGCGGAGCTGAAAAAAAAGGGTATGCAGGATTCAAATATTCTCATTGTAACGGTACCGGGTGCATTAGAAATTCCGCTCACGATGAAAAGAATGGCTATGTCCGATCAATTTGATGCGATGATCGCACTGGGTGCGGTGATACGCGGTGATACCTATCATTTCGAAGTAGTTGCCAACGAATCCGCGCGTGGCTTGCTCATGGTGCAACTCGAAGTTGAAATTCCTATCGCTAATGGCATATTGACGACTGATAATGAAGATCAGGCGATTGCACGGATGAGTACTAAAGGCATGGAAGCAGCCCAAGTTGCGCTGGAAGTGGCTAATTTGCATATCAGAATTGATGAATTCGAGATATGAACGGTACACTTCCTGACACAAGCTCTTCCGCAGACAAAAAAACGGAGAAGTATAAAAGCCGTCGTCGGATCGCGCGTGAATTTATATTGCAGGGCATCTATCAATGGCGTACTGCGGGCGGCACAACGAGTTTTATCGAACAGCAGTTGCGCGAGTCCGACGAATTCAGGCATGTCGACGAAAAACATTTTACCCATGTGTTGCAGGGTGCTTTGCAAAGTGTGGATGAATTGGAGAAAATCATCCAACCTTGCTTGGATCGACCTCTCAATGAGCTGAGTCCGGTAGAGTTTGCAATTTTATTATTGAGTACGTTCGAGTTAAGTCATCATCCGGAAATTCCTTATCGTGCCATTCTCAATGAAGCGATTGAATTAGCCAGAACCTATGGGGGTAGTGACGGACACAAATACGTAAATGGCGTACTGGATAAACTGGCTGCTCGATTGCGTAGCGTTGAGATTCAAACGCAAAAGGCGACTAAAAATCGCGTGTAGTTTCCCAGCATGCATTCAGAATTCGATATTATCGGTCGTTATTTTCAGCGGACTACAACGAGCGTAGTACTGGGAATCGGTGATGACGCAGCACTGATTGCAGCAACAACAGGGATCGAATTAGCCATTTCAACGGATACGTTGGTATGTGGTAAACATTTCTTTCCTGAAGCTGATCCTTACAAGCTCGGGCATAAATCCCTGGCGGTTAATTTGTCCGATATGGCCGCAATGGGTGCTAAACCGCGCTGGGCATTATTGACTCTAACATTACCGGAAGGCTTGGTTAAGCAAAATATTGCTTGGCTATCTAAATTCAGCGATGGTTTCTTTGCACTGGCTGATTTACACCAAATCGAGTTGATCGGAGGAGACACTACCGCCGGGGCGCTGAATATCGGGATACAAATTATCGGTGAAGTTACAGCAGGTAAAGCATTACGTCGAAGTGGCGCCAAGCTGGACGATGACATTTGGGTTTCCGGTCAAATAGGTGATGCGGCCTTGGCGCTACAGCATGAATTGCGGCAATTCACTTTGCATCCCGTTGAGATTGAGCAATGTTTGCCAGCGCTCCTGACGCCGACTGCTAGAGTGGAGCTTGGTCAGCGTTTGATTGGCCTGGCGCATAGTGCCATCGATATCTCGGATGGATTGATGGCCGATTTGGGGCACATTTTGACTGCCTCCGGAAAAGCAGCCTGGATTAATCTGACCGATATACCATGCTCCCCAGTATTGAGGAAATACCGCCAGCAATCAGTAGCAATGAGTTGCTTGCTGGCTGGCGGCGATGATTATGAGTTATGTTTTACGGCGCCGAAAATAAATCGCCGGAAGATTGAAACGCTTGCTGCCGAGTTGGCCATCTCGCTCAACCGCATTGGCGAGATTTATTCCGGCACAGGTTTAATTGTGAAAGACGCACAGGGAAACACAATGACTTTGGAAACCCAAGGATATGACCATTTCAGAATCTGATATTCACAATCCATCCAGTGCTTCACCTCCACCAATCCGACCGAATGTGGATTTTCTCTACAGCCATCCTGCCTATATGATTGCATTCTCCGGTGGAGCCGGATTAAGTCCTATTGCACCAGGAACGGTGGGAACACTGGTCGCTTTTCCATTATTCTCATTGTTTAATCATTATCTTAGCCCTTTTTATCTTTTGTTGCTTATTGATATCCTTTTTATCATAGGCATTTGGGCATGTGGTCTAACTGGCAAAGCACTGAGAGAGCCTGATCATAGCGGCATGGTGTGGGATGAAACTGTGGCATTCCTCTTGGTATTATATTTCACCCCGGATCACTGGGCCTGGCAATTGGCTGCGTTCGCATTGTTTCGTCTGTTTGATATTGTCAAGCCCCAGCCCATCCGTTATTACGATCGTAACTTAAAAGGTGGATTTGGCGTCATGTTCGATGATTTATTAGCCGCGTTTTTTACACTTCTATGCTTGGCCGGATGGAAAACGTGGGTGTTATCTGAAGGCTATTTTTGACTTTGTTAGTCTTTTAGCCTCAACGATTATCTGTGCTATCCATTCAAACTTCGGATTTGTTATGCAACCAAGAAATAACACACCAGCGTAATCACCATAGCACCGATAAAATTCAATGCCGCCCCCTCTCTGACCATATTGGCAATAGAGATGTGACCGCTGCCAAAGACGATGGCGTTTGGTGCGGTGGCAACGGGCAGCATAAAGGCGCAACTCGCACTCATTGCAGCGGGCACCATCAGCAGGCTTGGCTCAATGCCTGCCGCCAACGCAGCGGGCGCCAGAATCGGCATCAACAATATTGTGGTTGCGGTGTTACTGGTGGCTTCGGTAAGAAAAGTCACACTTAGTGTGATGACGGCAATGATTACCAGTGGGTGCAAGCTGGCGAGAACTGCCAATTGATCGCCGATTGCGCGAGATAATCCGGATTCGACAAAGGCTTGGGCAATGGAAATGCCTGCAGCAAACAGGATGAGAATGCCCCAGGGTACTTTCTCTGCAGTTTCCCAGTCGAGCAACTTGCTGCCGCGACCGTTAGGTACCAGAAACAAAATCACCACAGCAACTAATGCGACAATCGCATCATTCGCGCCTTTGAGGTCAAACCAAGTACTCCAGCCGCCGAATGGTTCAAGACGTGTAATCCATGCTAAGGCAGTCAAACCAAAAATAATAAGTACGCGACGTTCTTCGGGGCGCCAATCACCCGCCGGAGGAATCACCAATACGCCGCGATAATCCAGTTTGCGCGTGAGCCACAGCCCGGCAATCGGGATAAAGATCACCACGACGGGTAATCCCCAGCTCATCCACTGTGAGAAACTCACCGCTATTCCGGTAAAATTCTCATATTGTTGAATGAAGACCAAGTTCGGTGGTGTGCCGATGGGCGTTCCCAGACCACCAATATTGCTGCCGTAGGCAATCGCCAATAGCAAAGGGATGGCTAATTTTTTATCCGGACTCTGTGCAATGACCGCTAGTGCAATTGGTAGCATCATTAACGTCGTTGCAGTATTCGATATCCACATGCTTAACACAGCAGAGGCCACCATAAATCCCAGTACAATCCGACGGCTGCTGGTTCCACCGACAAGATTGACCATCCCGAGCGCAATCCGCCGATGTGCGCCGGAACGCTCCATTGCTGCTGACAAGATAAAGCCGCCAAGCATCAACAAAATCAGCTCGTTGCCATACGCCATGGCTATTTTTTCCTGCGGTAATACGCCAAGGAGCGGGAAAACCGCTAGCGGGATAATGGAGGTTGCAGGAATAGGGATCGGCTCAAAAACCCACCAAACCACGCACAGAATGGCCACAGCCCCGGTCCAGCAGGCGTATTCTTCCCAACCAAATTGTGACATGGCAAAGAACATAGCGATTGCAAGCAAAGGACCAACAATCAAAGCCCATTCGCGATTGGGAGTAATGGTCATAGAATTTAAATTCTAGTGATGATAAATTTGCAACAGATGCTGTGCATCAAAGGATTTGCATCATGCCGGAGTGGGGGAGGTGCGTCAATCATGCTGCATGAGACTGAAGCAATGTAGGTACTATATTCTTTTATGATATGTTGCTGAACGCTCGGCCATGCCGACGTGAGCAAAATTCAGTTTAATATTTGATTTGCAACCAAATGTTTGGTTTCGGGGGATACGAGATAACCCAATATCGACGATGAGGTCAAAATAGTTTCACTATCACAGTGATGAAGAAAATCGCTATCGGAAATGGAAATAAGAAAACAGCCATCGGGCGCCCGATGGCTGTTAGCTCTCAGTTGAATCTATTACAGATCCAATTGGGTTGTGCCTAAATTATCTAATTACTGGTGCGTCTTCATTAAGATTAAGCCGCGCTTTGTTGACTGCTGGATTACCTTGATCCATTGCTATTTTCTTATGCAGGTCTGCACTATTAATGCTTTCTGCCAACACTACCTCGTATTCGCGAATATTCGCGGTGGTGTGTGATTTAAAATCCTGTCCTCGTCTACCATAGTAATAAGGACGTGCTTCGTATTCTTCGAGTGCTGCTTTATTTTCTTGCAATTTTGTTTCAGTTTCCTTGGCGACACTTTCATAATATTGCGCCAATGCGGCATGGTTATTGTCATCAATACCTTCTACTGCGAACACTGACGAAACAGTTAAGCTAAATGCCAAAACAGAGATTAATGCTAAGAATTTTTGTGCTTTCATGATCAGCTCCTTCAGTGATAAATTGATGACTGTCATAATAACTGCACTTAATGCAATGAGTATATTGGGGAAACCCTGTTTTTTATCTAATGGTTTCCATTGGCAGGTAGATTGTAAGGTGCTATTCCGAGTTTAGTCTGGCAGTCATCTTTACCAGATGATGGGGCTATACGGCTTGATAGAGGTATCGATCAAATGCATGATTGATCAGTTCATGCGCTCGTTATTTCTCTTTTGACCGGATTTCCCGTCTCGGTGCTTGTTTATCTGTGGGCCAATATTTGGATCCAGCGCGGCATGCAGTGCATGTGGTTAGGTTAACATTCAGCGAAACGTAGCGTTGATGCATAAGAAGAATACAAAAATCTGAACAGCGCTTAGTATTTCGGAGGGCAAATCTATTTCGAAAGTCCGTTTCCAAAATGTAAAGCCTGTTACGTCATAGATGTGGCCAATTTTTTGCCCGTTCTGGAAGAGGTCAAAACGCATATTAAAACAATTGCTTCTTTTCACTAAATTGTAGCGTTGATTATTCACATCAATTTCCCATCTTGTCTTTTTTAAAACATATACATTTGCCGATGCCAAGATCTTTTCTCCGTCGATCAGGAGAAATTTTAGGTCATTTCCACGCACGGCCCGGTCACTGAGAAGTTCATATTCCACCTTGTATTCTCGCTCGGGTAACTGGATTTTTACAAAATCTTGCAAACAATGAGGAGCAGCACCATTCGTCGGGCTGTTTCTTGGAATCGCAAAGTATGTTGGTAGCTTTAAGATCCCAATCGATGAACGATTAATGTCAAAGAGAAAGTACTTAAATTTGGAAAAGCCACTTTCTGCGATGATCATGTTGTGGTCAACCCAATTATCATTCGATTCCCAAAATAACGTGATATGTCGATTGAAATTTCATCATAGAAAGCTTTGTTGGATCAGAGAAATATGCTGCAGCTATCACTAGGGCCTAGTTTAAGTTAGACGCAATAAGTCTAGACAAAGTCGCGCGAGTTAATTTCCCGGCTTGCAAACCGCGATATGCTGAATCAGTCCGCCCGAGGTGAAGTAAATGCGTTCCAGCCCATGTCGTGTCACTGATTCACTGGTAGAGATATCCGTGCCGGTCATGGTAAATGCGAATTCCACACTATTTTTTTCATTGTTGAGATATTCCAGGACTTCCCAATGCACATCGGGAAAGCGCGCGAAAAAGCTGGTCATCATAGTATGAATGGCATCGCTACCTTGGTATGTGCCGAAATAAGCGGAGTGGTAGGTGGCATTGCTTGCAAACAAGCATTTTATGCGCGCAAGGTCGTGATCGTTGGACAATGTCACGTACTTTCTGGCCAACTCAATGAGCTGTTGATTAGTCATGGCATTCTGCTGTTAAAAATCTACAAGATTGTGCATTGTAAATCATGCAGCCTTCGATTCTGCACGAGTGAAAATCCATTCATCTTGAGTACTGTTTTTTTCATCAAATTGATAGCCTGTAACATCAAATTCTTTAATGGTCTCGGGGTCTGTGAGTTTGTTCTGGATGATATAGCGGCTCATCATACCTCTGGCTTTTTTAGCAAAAAAACTGATGATTTTATAAACTCCATTTTTTTCGTCTTTAAAAACAGGGGTAATGATACGCGCTTCCAGATTTTTTGTTTGGATGGACTGAAAATATTCATTGGATGCCAAGTTAATTAGAATACTATCTTTCTGTTGCTTTAAATCTTGATTCAGTGCTGGGGTAATTTTGTCGCCCCAGAACTCATACAAATTTTTGCCGCGCGAGTTTTTAAATTGAGTGCCCATTTCCAGCCGATACGGTTGTATCAGATCCAGTGGATGCAACAAACCATATAACCCAGACAAAATACGCAAATGATCTTGTGCAAAGGCCAATTCAGCGGCATTCATTGTCACGGCGTCCAAGCCGGTATACACATCTCCTCTGAATGCGAAAATGGCTTGTTTGGAATTCTTCAACGTAAACGGGCGTTTCCAGGTGTGGTAACGGTTTGAATTCAAAATGCCCAGCTTGGGACTGATTGACATCAATTGGCAGATTTGATCCGGTTCCAGTTCCCGGAGCGCATCAATCAGCTTGGCGGAATCATCGAGAAAGATAGGCTGTGTAGATTCCCGAGTGATGGGTGGGGTTTCAAAATCCAGCGTTTTGGCCGGTGAGATAACAATAATCATATATTTTCATCCCGAAATAAAAAATATTATCAGATTTACTCGCAGAGTAATCTCAAATCGGCGATGAGATCGCTCGTGACGATAAACAGTACACTGCCTCAGTAAAAATAGAGAAACTGACTGAAAATAAGCCGGCGGCACGAGTACCATCGCAATCCAGCAAGAAATTAAGCATAACGATGCAAACGACTATCGTCGATTTGGCGCAGCAGTCCGATTACATTGTAGTATTTGTTAACAAGCATTCAAACTGCTCAGCAGGTACTGGTTTGCTGTAGTAATAGCCTTGCGCTTCATCACAGCCCTGTTCGCGCAAAAAAGCGAGTTGTTCGCTTGTCTCTACGCCTTCAGCAATAGTTCTCAGGCCAAGATTCTTCGACATGCTGATAATCGCAGCAACGATAGCTTTATCTTCCAGATCGGTATTAATGTCGCGCACAAATGATTGATCAATCTTGAGCTTATATGCTTTGAATTTCTTCAGGTAATTGAGTGATGAATAACCTGTGCCAAAATCATCAATCGACATTTGCACGCCGAGTTCATGCAAATTATTCATTACCGCAATCGCCTTAAGCGGTTCGTGCATTGCTGCTCCCTCGGTTAATTCCAGCTCCAGATACTCAGGAGGCAGCTGCGCTTCTTTCAGAATGAGCGTGACCATATCGAGCAAATTGGGGTGACGAAACTGTACTGCTGACAAATTGACCGCAATGATGATAGGCGGGTGACCATTATCAATCCAGCGTTTTAGCTGCATTACAGACGAGCGCAAGACCCATTCCCCAATTGATAAGATAACGCCGCAATCTTCCGCGACCGGGATGAATTCGTTAGGCGATACATTGCCCAATGTTGGATTGTGCCATCGTAGCAAGACTTCCGCGCCGATGATATATCCATTTCTAATGGATACCTGTGGTTGGTAATATACTTGAAACTGATTGCCCTCTAGCGCATAACGCAAGGCGTTGGCTAATTGTAAGTTACGCATTGCATGTACCTGCATTTTTGCAGTAAAAAATCGATAACCGTTACGACCTTCATGTTTTGCCTGATACATTGCGATATCGGCATTCTTTGAGAGTGTATCCATATCCGAACCATCATCAGGGTAGAGGGCAATGCCGATTGATGCGGTCACGATCAGATCATAGTGTTTGCTCTTGTATGGCTCTGAGATGACTCCCAGTATTTTTTGCGCAACTTGTGCCGCGCCGCGTGCATTGTTACCGGGTAACAATAAAATAAATTCATCCCCGCCCAGGCGTGCCGCCGTATCTTCTTCACGTAAAGCCCGCTTCAAACGCTTGGAGATTTCTATTAGGGAAACGCTGATCTATTCGATCACATCGAATAGACATGCAGAGGTTTGAT
>NZ_CADEGP010000086.1 GCF_902826915.1 uncultured Nitrosomonas sp. | reverse complement strand
GGGTAAATTCCAACAAAGGTACGTAATGCGTCATTCGTTCTTAAGATTGCTTATTTTTCTCGTTAGAATCCTTCACATACGCATAAAGTGTTGGTTTCGAGATATTCATCATTTCGCAGATTGTTTTGATCGGTAGCTTCTTTTCTTGATACAGTTCAACCGTCAACTGGCGTTTAGTGGTATCTAGCGATTTAGGTCGACCGCCTTTGCGGCCCCTAGCACGAGCTGCTGCAAGCCCTGCACGCGTACGATCTTCGATCAGATTACGCTCAAACTCTGCTAAAGCACCAAAGATGTGAAAGATTAACTTTCCGCTACTTGATCGAGTATCGATTGATTCTTCAAGGCTCCGAAAGCTTACACCCCATTGCTCCAGACGATTAACCCATTCAATTAAATCTTTCAGAGAACGACCCAAACGATCTAATCGCCAAACTACCAATGTATCACCTTTACGTAGTAATTCACTGAGCTGTGTCAGACCAGAGCGTTCAGTTTTAACTCCACTAACCTTATCTACAATTATTTTCTCACACCCTGCCGCTTTGAGGGCATCTTCCTGTAAATCAGACTTTTGATCATCCGTCGATACTCGTGCATAACCGATCAGCATGGCAAATAAGTAAAGAAACTCATTATATAGCACATTATTGTTTACCTTGATTTCTTTACCGGGTATATTACCTAAAATCCCGCTATTTAGGAAACAAATAATGATTTTTTGAGCAAGTAAAACAAACCACCGTTTTCTTTACCTCAGCAAGGAGGTCATCATGCCGCGAATGCGTATTCTCAATACTGTTGAACGGTACGATTTTGATTTTCCACCGACATTTAACTCCCTTCAACGTAAAAAGTACTTTTATTTCTCTGACACTCTTTATCACATGGTATCAGGCTTGCGATCGCCGGCACATCAGGTCGGATTTCTGATTAGCTGCGGTTATTTTCTAGCGACTAAAAAATTTTTTGCAGCTAACGAGTTTAGAGCGGTTGATGTTGAATATGTTACCCAAAAACTGGGATTGCCAGATGTATTGGTTAATTTGCATGAATACAATGATCGTACTCGTCAGAAACATCAACAGACCATACTCAAGTATTACGGTTATCAAGCTTTTAGCAGCCAAGCCAAAGCATTTTTAAACGAAGAAATTAATATTATGGTACGTTCTCAGTTAAAGCCTCGTTTGATCTTCTGGCGCTGCATTGATTTGCTGATACGGGAAAAGGTGCAGTTGCCGGGTTGTTTCACTTTGACTGATTTAATTACAGCAGTGATCAATCGACGTAAAGATCAATTAGTAAACATCATTCAACAACAACTATCCTCAGAAGCTAAACAAGCATTGGAAGCCCTGTTTGAGCAAACCCCTGTATTCGGTGAACAACACCCAGGAGCAACTTCGGCTTATCGACTGACTCTGCTAAAAAAATTGTCGCAATCAGCACGTCCAGCAAAAATCAAAGAACGCGTTGTTGACTTGGTGTTGATTGGAGAATTGTATGGCCAGTTCCAATCGACCCTGCGAGCACTGGACTTAAACCGTGATGGAATCCGTTATTACGCCAATAGTGTGTTGAAATCAGAAATCTTTCAGATCACCCGACGGCGTGATGAAGACCGTTATTTGCATTTGTTGGCGTTTATTGCTCACCAGTATTATCGTCTGCAAGATAATCTAGTTGATGTGTTACTAAACAGCATTAAGAGCTATCAAAACGGCGCTCAGCGTGAGCATAAAGAACAGCGTTATGCACAACGGGTAGAGCGCAATCAGGTGGTAAATAAATTGCTGCGCTACATCAATAGCAATTGGCTGAGCTTAGTATCAGAGATTCAGACCGTCATACAGGATGAAGCGCTGACCGATGCGGAAAAAGTGAATCGGATCGAAGCATTATTACCCAAAGATCAACAAGACTTGATAAATCTACGGGATAAGTTGGTAACACAGTTAAATGAGGATGACTATTACCAAATTCTTGAAGCGCGTTCTCTGCGTTTGCAAAACCGTGTCAGTCCGATTCTCAAAGTGCTCACATTTCAGTGCGAACCGGCAGCGCAAGGATTGCTGGCAGCCTTGAATCACTTTAGAAACAATGACGGCCGCATTGATAAAACTGCACCGGTTTCATTTCTGACTGAGGAGGAATATACAGCAGTCACAACTGGTGAGCGCTTTCGCGTGTCGTTATACAAAGCATTTTTGTTTCTACATGTGCAAAATGGCATAAAATCCGGCACTGTAAATTTACATCATTCTTATAAATATCGTCCACTGGACGATTATTTGATCAGCAAGGGTCGCTGGCAACAAGAGAAATACATTCTGCTGGAACGAGCGGGACTACTAGATTTTGTTGATTCTGAGCAAGTACTGAAGCAATTAGATGAAGCGCTATTGCAGCAATACCAAGTGACTAATCAGCATATCGCAACCGGTGACAATACTTTGGTCAGTTTCGATGCTAAGGGACGTTTTCAGTTAAAAACGCCACAAAAAGAATCACATGGTGCAGATGCAGAGCCGCTACGCAATTTTTTTCCTGAACGACAATATGTGTCATTACTGGAAGTAATGGCTACTGTCGATCGTTATAGTGGTTTTTTGAACGAATTCCAACATTGGCAACAGCGCTATCACCATCAGCGTCCAAAAAAGCAGACTTTTTTTGCCGGTATCATCGGTCTGGGTTGCGAGATTGGCACACCGAAAATGGCCCGCATCTCACAGGCGATCAATGAATCGGAGCTGGAGCGCACAGTTAATTGGTTTTTCTCACTTGAGGGTACTCGTGCTGCCAATGATCGTGTTGTGGCATTGATTGATCAGATGGGATTACCCAATTGTTATCGACGTACTCCCGATCAGCTGCATACGTCCAGTGATGGCCAGAAATTTGAGGTTTTAAATGATTCTTTGAATGCCAGCTATTCATTCAAGTATGCCGGAAAAGATCTAGCCAGCAGTGTCTATAGCTTTATTGATGAGCGTAATATCTTATGGTATTCCACCGTATTCAGTGCCGCTGAGCGGGAAAGTGCTTTTGTTATCGACGGTTTGATGCACAATGATGTCATTAAAAGTGATATTCATTCTACTGATACTCATGGTTACAGCGAGGTTATTTTTGGCGCAACACATTTGCTGGAATTTTCTTATGCTCCGAGAATCAAGAACCTGAAGAAACAGCAGCTGTATCTGTTTAAAAATCATCGGCACATTGATCGTTCAAACTGGAAGATTCAACCATCAGGCTATATTGATACTGATCTGATTATCCGCCATTGGGATGATATTTTACGAATGATTACAACAATTA
Organism: uncultured Nitrosomonas sp.; assembly: GCF_902826915.1. Taxonomy (GTDB): domain Bacteria; phylum Pseudomonadota; class Gammaproteobacteria; order Burkholderiales; family Nitrosomonadaceae; genus Nitrosomonas. The sequence goes on along the minus strand of NZ_CADEGP010000086.1, from coordinate 7,465 downwards.
AACTCAAAGAAACTACTGCATCAGACATATTCAGACGACTAAATTCCTATTCCAAGCAACACACCTTGTACAAAGCACTCAAAGCATTTGGTCAGATCATTAAATCGCTGTTCATCTTGCGATACATTGATGATGTAGCTCTACGCCAAGCCATTGAGAAACAGCTGAACAAGATCGAGCATTCTCACAAATTCACCCGTGCAGTATCGGTAGGCAATCCTCGAGAGCTGATTGAGACTGAGAAGCAAGAGCAAGAAGTCGCAGAAAGTTGCAAGCGGTTGATTAAAAACTGCATCATTTGCTGGAATTATCTGTACTTAATTCAGAAACTATCTGACACGAATGATCCTGCGTATAAAACCGCGCTGCAAGAGGCACTGGCAAACGGTTCTATTATTACTTGGTTACATATTAATTTGCTGGGAGTATACGATTTCTCAGAGGAAAAACTGCAAGATACGGTAGGTATTCAAATGCCAAAACTAGCACTTGAAGCAGAGGTAAAGTAAAAAAGGAGGCAAACAGTGAATGACGCATTACGTACCTTTGTTGGAATTTACCCATTGATGAGAATCTGGTACAGGCAGTCTGGGAAAAAGGACGAGGGATGCTGGAGCAAGATACATCCGAGTGGCGCAAGGACCAATGTGGCGCGTGGATAAACCGGCAACAATATAATAATGTGAAGTCAGAATATGGTTGGAAGATCGTAAATGTTAAGCCAGGCAGTCCAGATTCCCTGGAAAACCTGCAGCCATTTCACTGGAATAATGATTTCGATATTGCAAACGATAAGCCACACTGCAGGGTCACGGCGGACCGAACTGGATTGTTGCCCACTCAAGACATCGATATGCCGCACAATACCAGCGCTTGATCTACCAGTATATGGCTGGTTTTATTGATACGGAAGCTTGCAGGGTGCTAAATCGAAAAAAGAAATAATTTCTTCTACACACCCTGCTAACATAAGTTGGCAGCAAAAGGAGATTAATCAATTATTCGTCTAAAATTATAAAAAGAGACAGCTGCTGCGCAAAGCAGAAGTAAAGGCCAGAACTGAACGATGCCTTCGTACCATCGCGAACCTACGGTGATCGGAATTACTAATCTAAAATCCAGCTGATTCTCATCTACGCCAGAAAGATGAAGCACGTATTCTCCCGGTTCATCAACGTGAATCTCAAGAGAAATACTGCCTGAATGATAATTTTTTGCGGGAATTGAAAAAAGCGCTTTCCCCAATTTGCCATCAGCCTCCCTGAACAGGCTGAGTGCCACCGATCGCTCACGTACGGAAACAGGATACAGTAAGTCAATGGTGATACTGAGTATGCCTGGGCTGGGTACTTTTCCACATAAAATGGGAACAGACATTGCACTTAAGGCATCCTGCGGTATTTCATAGTCTTTAGGAATAAAATAGGCAGAATAACCAATTAACAATGTATCAGACTCAATTGTGCAAGTACCACCACGAAACCCTTTTGGGTATGTTTCCGACATGTCGCCTTGAGAACTTACGTGGAACTGCATTCCAATCAGAATAATGACCATTAGCGTACTGATAGCAATCATAAGACGCCGGGTATGTATCGATAAATTTTGCCAGATTGCAGTCATAAACTCCTCCTTGGAAATGTTTGCTGGGATCGAAAAGGGGATAATTTGCTTAACTCATTGCTGCCGAAAACCAGTATCTGGATTTACTCGCAATAAACAGGACTACCCATAAGGTAAGAATAAAGGGAGATGCCAGAACAGGCAGGCCCATGGGTGTCAGTAGACTAGATAATACTGCCTGGCACAGCACGGCCAGAATACCGGCCAGGATCGCCAGCAAGGCGCTTTTGGCACTGGGCTCGAGAAAAACCCAGCCGATTGCAATCATGACCAGGGCCGGATTGAATCCATAGAGTCCCGCCTCGATAGCACTTGCATGGACGCCGAGTATTGCGGGTACGACAACCCCGATGAAAGCGCCGCCAATCACCATCAGCGCGCCGCGCAGGGAGGCGATGGCAATTCCGGTAAGAAGCATGCCGCCGGCAAGCGTATTGTCGGTAAAGATAACCTGGCCTATGCCTCTTGCCAGTGCAGTGAACCATGTTTCCAGAGGGAGGGTACCTATATCCATGACGGCTAACTGCATGCTTGCTGCGGGTAACGCTGGGCCAAGTGCGTAGCTGTCGAAGGCGTAGATCGTTACCAGAAATACCCAGCTGACCAGGACAAATGGTGAAGTTGCGGCTGGCATGTTAAAGAGCTGGAGCATTCTGGTCAGAACTGCCCACATGAGGCTCGACAGCATGGATGCCAATACAATATAGAGCCAGAGCTGGGGCGTATGTTCAAGAAATATTGAGAGGCAGGCGCCTGACAGCACACCGTTGAAGCCATATAATCCTGCTTCGATATCGGCTTTGCAGAATCTGCAGGCATGAGCAGTCACAGTGCTGCTGATCAAGCCAACGGTTGCAGCCAGCCCTGTGATCGTTCCGCCTGCGTAGAATGCCGCCAGTACGATCAATCCTGTGACGGCGTTGTTACAGAAAACGACCTGTCCGGCACCCCTCAGCAAAATGCGTAGAGGTGTGGGTATCCTCTTGTCCAAATTTAATGACCAGTTCAAGGTGGTGTTCCTCTTTTAAATTGAGTGCATCTTTGTTGCCTGATTGTTGGTGCAAGGGGCGCTGCGCAGGATGTCCTCTGCAGTCAGTCGTCCGATATGGGCGACTTCGCCATTGCCGGTCACCATCGCGGTTACGATGGTGCCATCGATCAGGAGGCTCAATTTCTTCGTGACCAATTCGGGATCCTGTATACCACTTTGCGCAACCATTGCTTGCAGCCTGGCATTGATTTTTTCGCCGTGCCGGTTGGCAATTTCCTGTATCCAACTGTTACCCTTATCGTGCTCGGCGACCGCATTGATGAACACGCAGCCGTAAAAATCCTCGCTTTTGAACCAGTTCTGCATCAGATCAAACAAGGCCAGGATACGCTCAACGGGAGAGCAATGCATTTGCGGCAAATCCCGATCGAACCAGCGAAACCAGATACTTGCTTCAGCCTCGAATACTGCCTTGAGCAAGTTTTCTTTCGAGCCGAAATGCAGATACAGCGTGCGGCGGGATACGCCTGATTCTTCGATAATTCTGGCGATGCCCGTGGCATGTATGCCTTCCTTGCAAAACAGGCGGCAGGCCGTCTGCAGCAATTTTCTTTTATTGGTTTCTTTCCGTGAATGATGTCTGGGTCGTGCCTGCGTTCCGGTGTCTAACATAGCAATGATCGATTGGGTACTTCGCCTTCAGAGCGGCAGCGAAGCTTGATTGAAAATTTCCATTATCGTCCCGCCGCCAATTGTTGTTTGATTTTTTTTGCGATTCTGCCAGCCTCGAGACGGATTTCCCGTAGCAGACCACTTAATGGGTTTACTTGCCCGATGAAGTAGAGGCGGGGGGCGTCCTTGAACTCCTGGTCGCCCGAAATAACCGATCTGTCATTCTCGTCGGTGATGCCTGGCACTTGAACCAGTTTGGAAATTCCGGTGCGAAAACCTGTGCCCGCGATGATGACATCGGGCTCCAGCGTCGTGAGTGAATGGGTGCTGCCGGGATCGGTTGTCAGCGTGCGCAGGACATGTACGGTTCGCCCGGTGATTTTCTGGATCGGACCAACGATTCTGATCCGGCCGGCCCGGACATCGTCCACGAAAGGACGATAGAGAATGGGTACGACATTGTTGATGGCGTATTGTTTGGAGAGTGGCAGGGTCGGATAGGGAAGACCATGCGCGCTCAGGTTGCCGATCATGCTGCGCTGCAGGAAGCTCAATATGCGATCCACGATAGTACCGGGCCAGTAGCGGGTCCATACGCCAATACCGATCAGTGGAATGCCATAAACGCTTTTAGGCAGGATATGCGGGGGCGTTCTGCCCGATACGGTGACATGACTGGCGTGTTCGGTCAGCCTGCTGGCAATTTCGGCGGCAGAATTGCCGGTGCCGATGACCAGCACATGCTTGCCGGAAAAATCTTGAGCGTTCTTGAATTTCGAGGAGTGAATGATCTCGCCGGGGAAAGTTTCCATGCCTTCCCATTTGGGTATGACTGGAATGCGGCACCCGCCAATGGCCATGACCACAGCGCGTGATTCAAAACGTTTGCCATCAATGCTGGTGATGATCCACAGGTCGCGGTCGGGATCGTAATTGACCTGTTTGATATCGATGTTTGTTTGTACTGTAAATCCTCCCCGCTCAGGGAAGGTCTCCAGCAGGCGCACCACTTCCTCGCGCGAAGGCCAGGAGCCGGCGGAGAGGGGAAATTTGCTGCCTGACAAGGCCGAGAAATAGCGGCCGGAATTCAGGCGTACGCCATCATAGTGATTGCGCCAGACATCCCCCACCGCAGCGGTGCGTTCCAGTACCAGCGGTTCCAGGCCCGCTCTGGCCAGCTCATAGGCGGCTGACAATCCTGCCGGGCCTGCGCCGACCACGGCTACATCGTGAATATCATTATTTTTCATAGTTCACCTTGTTTGGTATGCAGTTATTCATGCTCAAAAATGCACGCGACTGGCTGCCATAAATCCCGATGCGCGGATGAAGTACTCAGGAAGCATGCGTTGCGGTTGCTTCAGCGTGGTGAACAATCTCGACATCGATCGGCACCGGTCGCATGATCGTGTCCGGGATGGGCGCGGTTGGAAATACTTTTTCCATTAGCGCGATGACCTTTTCTTCCGGGGCATCGGTCTGGATATCGACAACGATTTTGATATTTTCGTAACCAGGCGTGCCTGCCTCCAGACCAAAGGCTGTCCGGAAATTGACTCGGCCCGAAACGTTCATGCGCAGGGATTCCACATGGATGCGGGCGGCTGATAAAGCGGCGATATAAGTATTGACCAGGCAAGCACCCACAGCTGCCAGCAGTAAATCTTCCGGTGTGGCGCCCATTTCTTCCCCGCCATAGCGTTTGGGTTCATCGGAAAGCACCACTTGGCCATCGGTGGTGTGCGTGGTGCTATGAAAGCCGCTGTCCCACTCAACTGTCGCCCGGTAGCCAGGGTTAGCGATATCGCCTTTGTCATCTGCTTTGATCGAATCGAGCGCTGCCCATATCCGTTTCAGGTCGAGTCCATTCACGATAATGTCGGTGGTTGAATTAATCATAGCTAAGTCTCCATGATGAGCGCAGGTGGTGGAAATGAATTCCCCTTATCTGCCTGATAAAAATATTTTACTGATTGTCATTCTAGCACACTTATCGCAAAAAGTATACCGATCGTTCTCTTTTTAAATCCTCTTCTAAAACAGATGGATAGCCTAGAAAATTAGAAACCTGAGGCGCGCGAGGTGTGTTGATGAGCTATGAAGAAAGGCAGCATGGTCGGTTGAGTTTTTCGGTGGTGTGATGATCAAAGAAGGCGCCAGTGCGAGACTGAACGAAACATCAGGTCGAGAATAAAGAAAAATAAAAGCGGTGATTGGGATTCTTGCAAACAATAACCTCAATCGTTACTCTTATTTTTCTTGATTCGCGACCTGACCCCGATATTGCGATACAAAAGCTCAAATCAATATGAAGCAGAGGCAGTAAAATGAGAAAAATTGCTTAATTGGTGTTCCTGGAATTTGTTGACTACGTCACCCACTACTCTTTAGAAGCTGTCTGGCAAAACGATTTCCATTAGAATCAAGGATTTTGATAACAAGCTAAGAGATGTCATACAAAACGGATATAAATAATGAGGAATGGAACTTGATAAAAAAGAGTTTGATCCTGTCAGCAAACGTGGCAATAGTCACAAACATAGCAAAAGAACCATTGTGAATGCCATTCTGTATGTTGTCAAAGGCGGTATCCAGTGGCGGCTGATGCCGAACGATTTTCCTCCCTGGCAGACTGTTTACGATCATTTTAGCCGGTGGAACAAGCGTGGTGTCTGGGAGGAATGCCTGGATAAGTTGACGCTCTTTTCTCGTCAAAAAGCTGGACGCTGTGCCGTACCCAGTTATGGCATCATTGATGCACAAAGCGTGAAAACTCAGTACGCCAGCGAAGAACGAGGAATTGATGGTGGCAAAAAAGTTAAAGGTCACAAGCGGCATATCGTGGTAGACATTCTCGGTAATTTACTCCACGTCAAAGTTCATGCTGCCAATGTGAGCGATACCAAAAGCGCTTGTACAGTGCTGGAAGGTGTCATCGATAAATACCCTTCACTCAAAGCATTCTCAGGGGATGCCGGTTATCGAGGTACAGCAGTTGATTTCGTAGTTAATGGGCTAGGCCTGGCTTTGCACATTTCAGAGAAAATCGAAGGTAAATGGGCTGTTTTACCGAAGCGGTGGGTGGTCGAGCGCACGTTTTCCTGGCTTGGTAACTTTCGCCGTTTATCCAAGGATTTCGAAATCTTGCCGGCTACTGCCGAAAACATGATTCGAATCGCCATGATGAAAATAACACTTGCAAAATGCGTCTAATATTTTACCAGACAGCTTCTTAAAGTGCAAGAAAAACGTTCCGAGGCCCAAAAAACTCTGGAACTTGTTGACAGTTATCTCAAGGAGCATGCACAGGATGAATGGCTGATCAGCGGTCTGGCCGGTGTTGAAGAACAATTGGATGGCCTGCTTTCCAAGCAAAAAGAAATCGTTCAAGAAGAGGCCAATCAAGAAAAAGCCGTGACGACTCTGGAACGGGTGACAAAATCACTTGATGACTGCCAGAAGCAATGCCGCACTCGGAAGCAGGAGCTGGACGACGCATCAATAAGGCTTCAGCAAGGTAAAGATGCATTAAGCCAGTTGCTGGGGGATCGGCTGTTGCGTGAATACCGCACCGAGAAAGAAACTCTGCTTCGTGAAATGGCCTTCCTGACGAAAATAGCGGAGCTTGAAGACCACCGGGCCAAATTGGAAGATGGCAAACCCTGTCCACTCTGTGGTGCGACAGAGCACCCATTCGCGGAAGGCAATGTTCCCGTTCCCGATGAAACCGAACAGAAGATTAAAGCACTCACCAAACTGATCAGCAAGGCTGAGGATCAGGAAGCCGCTATCAAGAAACTTGAAGAAGCTGAGGTCACGGCCCGTAAGAATCTGACGGAGGGTGAAAAGCAGGAGACAGCAGCGGCTAATGACAAGAAGGCTGCCGAGAAATCCTTTGCCGAGGTGAAGGAAGGTCTGGAAAAACTCCGTGCTGATTTTACCGCACGCAGGCAGGCCGTCTCTGCCAAACTCCTGCTGCTTGGCATCACGGAAATCCCCGAGATGCAAGTTTCATCACTGCTTGAGTCACTCAGAGCACGGCTGAATGCATGGCAGGCCCAGGTTAAGAAAAAAGCTGAAATCGAGAAACAGATTGCAGATCTCGACAGTGAGATGAAGCGTCTAGATGCGGTCATTGAAACCCAAAGTACCACCCTGGCCGAAAAGCGGGAACGCCTA
>NZ_CADEGP010000085.1 GCF_902826915.1 uncultured Nitrosomonas sp. | reverse complement strand
ACAGGCTACACCGCTTTCTCCTCACTTGTCATACACCAGAAATAATCATAGCTCTAGAATTGACCTCATTACTGTTCCGTTAACTTTCACAATAAGACCATCTGAATATTGTTGGTTTGTTTATCGCTGGGTAGATTGCTCCACAATAAAGTTATGGACTCACAATTAATACAAATAATATTTTCGATAAGCCTGAAACTCTGCTAGGCTATTTTTAAATAGCTTCTTCGTACTGCGGCGCGTCAGCTTACCTCACGCAGAAAATAGAACTATAAGAAACATCAACTGAACAACTATAAATAACGGAATTACGCATGTCAAATGTTAACCTTCAAGACCGCGCCCGCGGTGCCATCATGGGCGCTTTTATCGGAGATGCTCTGGCGCTTGGCCCGCACTGGTATTACAATCTTGATGAACTTCATCGTGATTACGGACCATGGATCGACGACTATACGGATCCCAAACCCGGCCGGTATCATCCGGGCCTGAAAGCCGGTCAATTGTCGCAGGCCGGCTTCATCCTGACTCTGATGCTACGATCGCTTATTGAGTGTAATGGCTATGACAAGACCGACTTTTGCCGACGCATGGATGAAACGCTGTTTCCGTTACTGGACGGAACACCTGTCTGCGGACCCGGGGGATATACCAGTCAATCCATTCGTAAAGTCTGGCAGCAGCGCGTGCAACAGAAGTTATCCTGGGAACAAACCGGCAGCAATGCAGACACCACCGAAGCGATAGAACGCACGCTTGCCATCGCGGTGCGTTATGCGCTACATCCCAAACAGCTTGCTTCAGCCATTACCGAGAATACCCTGCTCACACAATCCGATGAGACTATCGTCTCGATGACGGTTGCATACGGAGCTGTACTGAGCCTTTTAGTTCAGGGACATAAACTGGACACAGAGATTTCGAGCAGGCTAATGACATTAACCAAGAATAGCCGATTGCCTTTTCATGTCGTAACGCGAGGTAATCTGCAAAATCCGCAGCCCGGTGATCCGGATCCACCCCATGCAGGCCGTTTCGCCTCGCCGGATGCTCTGCTCACGCCGTCATACATGGCGGCAGCTGCTGCGGACCCTGAAATCCGTATCGAGCCAGCATGGAAAGTATCCATTGTATATGGCATGCCCTGCGCCATTTATCATCAGCTGCCGGCCGCTTACTATCTGGCGGCTCGTTTTCATAATGACTTCGAATCAGCCGTCCTTCATGCGGTTAATGGCGGCGGACAGAACCAGGCACGCGCCATCCTTACCGGCACGCTGGCAGGTGCTCAAACTGGTTTATCGAATATTCCAAAACGTTTCATTAACGGTCTAGAGGAATCAGCTGTCTTGGAAAAACTGGCCACCGATCTGGCTGCAAGCATTGAATAGACTCCTTTTTAACACCGCAGTGGCAATGCAGTTAGTTTCTCAACGGCTTATTAAATGTTAACGGAGCAGTAGTGTCCCTGCTTCATCAATATCTTGACAGTCAGTAGTCAATAAAGTCTACTATCAGCAGGCTATCAGGCTCTATACCATCCTGTTACAGCTCAAATTTATCTCCGGTTGCCGATCATGAAGGAATCATAGCGGTGTTTTCAGCGTTTAAAAATTTTAGCTTTATAACAGCGCTTGGTTATCTGGCATTTTCCGCAAGCTGGCTTGCATTTGCTTACTTCTTCGGACGATTAATTCCGGATCAACAATTATGGTTTGCCTTGCTGGTAACGCTCCTATTTGGCTTACCCATTTACTTTGCCGCCATTTATGCGGTGACAATACAAAGAATTTATCTTTCCAGTCAATTCAAGAAGCTCGGTATCTTGCATTGGTTATTCACCCGACGAATTTTAGCGTATATCGGGTGGCTGCTGTGGTCAGTCATTTTTGCATTTCTATTGTTGTTTTATCTCGGCTCAGCTGATAAACGGGAATGGATCGCATTTTTTGCTGTAATCCCCGTATTCGCGGCTATTTATGCTGTTTTCTTCCCCTTGGCTGCACGTGAATACAAACCATACATTGCCGTGCATAAATCTTTATCCTGGTCACGCTGGGTAACTTCATTGGTTATGTCGATATTTTTTGTAGTGTCCATTAACCATATCGATATAAATCGTCAATATGCATCACTGACTGAAGCAGTCGCAACGGAAAGCCAGAAATTGGATGGAACCACAAACAGCATTTTGATTCTTGAAACCAATCGGTTACTGGGTTTTATCGAAGGCGTGAAGCGCTATGCGCTCAGTAGTTTGCACTCATTCAGCAATATGCTTTATTTAGGCGCAGTTTTTCTGGGTAGCTTAGTGTTTTTCTTCAATGTAGCCTTGGGCGTTTCCAGCTTCATGGTTCCTTTATACGAATATCGCCGTGTATTCGCTCCGATACAGGATAGCGATGATCCACCGGCAGTTTCACCTTGGGCCTGGGGAATCACAGCAGCGTTTGCTACTTTTTTTGTTTTCTTCATTTACGTGCCATCAACTGTCTATGTCGATGCCTGGATGCGATCTAATCCGAAAACTATGGAAGAAGTTCGCACCTCCCAGCAAATTGTCGTGCAAACGGTGGAGAAAATAGGAGATGATTACTACAGACCCGGAACTGCGGAGCAGATTGAACAAGCTTATCTCGAAAGTTTGCTCAATCTGGAAACTTCACTGGATCAATTGCGCAAAGCTACCGATCTTGGGTTTAAGCAAATGATTGACAATGTGGATGATTATCTCGATTGGTATTATAGCCTGCCAGGTGAGTATGAACGTATTGTAGCGCTTGCTACCGGCGTATTGGAAAACTGGATGGCCGAGAAGCTGCAGGGTTATCTAATGCAAGGCAATGCATTCGGGCCGGTACAACAGTCCATTGAGAACGTGCTGCACAATAATCTGCAATTGCGCGCTGAGCATATACAGAAAGTTGAGCGAATACTCTCTGAAAACCGCGTCGATCGCATCGATAATTCGCAACTTGATATTGTCCGTCAGGCTTCACTAAGCGCGCTGAAAGAGCCGCCTACGCACAGTGTGATTGTTAACTTGGAAAATCGCATGCTGATTTCCGGTGGCATAGGCACCGCGGGTGCAATCACCGGCGCGATTGCCGGCAAGATCACAGCGAAAGTCGCCGGGAAAGGCATCATCAAACTAGGCGCACAAGCTTTGATCAAAGTAACCGCCGGTAAAGCAGTCAGCGCTTTAGGCGGAGCCGCAGCTGGCGCCGCAACCGGAATGGCGTTGGGTTCATTCATTCCCGGCATTGGCACAGCCATTGGCGCGGCCATCGGTGGTATCATTGGCGGGATCACTATTGGATTAACCGTCGAGAAATTGCTCTTGATGCTTGAAGAAGCATTTTCGCGCGAAGAATTTAAGCAGCAGATCCTTGAAGCTATCGAGGAAGAGCGCACCGAATTTGAAAAATTTTTAAACACTCCCGCTTTATTGGATGAGATCCCCAATGACATGATTGAAGTTGAAGCACCTTGAAGTTTTTCTGAATCCAAATACACTCATTTATCTAACCTGATCCTGAATTGAATGGAACATAACATTACCCTGATTACTACGATTGCAGCAGGTTTTGGTTTGGCTTTGATTTTTGGCTTTATTGCAGAAAAATTAAAAACCCCTGCACTGGTTGGCTATTTATTGGCCGGAATTGCAATCGGCCCTGCAACACCCGGGTTTGTCGCAGATATCGGCATTGCTGCGCAATTAGCGGAAATCGGTGTGATGTTACTGATGTTTGGTGTCGGATTACATTTCTCTTTGAATGATCTATTAGCTGTCAAGCGTATCGCTTTGCCGGGCGCGATAGTGCAAATGACTGTTGCAACTCTACTGGGTATCGCCCTGGCCGATTGGTGGGGTTGGGATTTCGGTGCAGCATTAGTACTGGGCTTATCACTATCCTGTGCCAGTACAGTCGTACTCCTAAAAGCAATTGAGTCACGGGGATTGCTGGAAACCATGACCGGCCGCATTGCGATCGGCTGGTTGATTGTTGAAGATTTAGTCACAGTTCTGATTCTGGTATTGCTACCTTCATTTGCTACCATGCTGGGCGGATCAAGTGGCACTGAAACTGCGGCGGATCCTTTGTGGCAAACGATTGGAATCACTTTGCTACTGGTTTCAGCTTTTATTGCTTTCATGTTTATTGTTGGACTGCGTTTGCTGCCTTGGCTATTATGGCAGGTTGCCCGCACGGGTTCGCGCGAATTGTTTACGCTGGCGGTTGTCGCCGCTGCTATTTGTATTGCCTATGGCGCCGCAGCATTATTCAATGTGTCGTTTGCATTGGGCGCCTTCTTTGCAGGCATGGTGATGCGCGAATCAAAATTCAGTCATCGCGCTGCGGAAGAATCCCTGCCGCTACGCGATGCTTTTGCAGTGTTGTTTTTTGTCTCCGTAGGCATGTTGTTTGATCCTGCCGTATTGATCGATGAGCCTATGCGGGTTTTAGCAGTCGTCGCGATTATTATTGTGGGCAAATCAATAGCAGCCATGTTGCTGGTACTGATTCTGCGTTATCCGCTCAATACTTCATTAACCGTAGCGGCCAGCCTCGGACAAATCGGAGAATTTTCATTTATTCTGGCAGGATTGGGGCTGTCACTTGAATTAATGCCCGCCGAAGGAATGAGCCTGGTACTCGCTGGCGCGTTGATTTCTATCGCTTTTAATCCGATCGCTTTCGCGGTTATTGTGCCTATCCGCAGTTGGATCTTGAAACATTCTGCCGTGGCGCGCAAATATGAAAGTCGCGATGATCCGTATGCTGAATTACCCATGAGTACCGAACGCAAATACCTGCAGGGTCAGGTTGTTCTCGTCGGCTATGGTCACGTAGGTGAGCGCGTTGGGCAGGCACTAAAAGATCAAGATATTCCGTTTGTAGTTGCAGAACAAAATCGTGAGCTGGTACAGGATTTGCGAAAACAAAGCATTAATGCGGTATCCGGTGATGCGACAGAACCTTCGGTATTAATTCAGGCGCATATAACCGATGCGGCGATGCTAGTCATTGCAGTCCCCGATCCATTAAATATTCGTCAAATGATTGATACTGCATGCACCTTAAACCCTGCAATCGAAATTGTATTACGCACTCGCAATGAGGATGAAACGGCATTGCTACGCAAGGATAATGTTGGCACCGTATTTTTTAGCGAAGAGGAGCTTGCTAAAAACATGACGCATCATATACTGCAACGCTTTGATACGAAACCCAAGACTGACACAACCAAACGCTAAGTGAAAGTTGTATATAACACCGACAATAATGAGATTAACACGATGATAGAACAAATATATGTAGGTATTGACCAAGATAAAAATGAAGGTCTCACCCATTTGGGTCGCATCGTGCGTGATGCTTGGGTGTTCGGCATTTTGCCTGAATCCGAAACTTGCACAGGCTGGAGTGGTGCGCAAATGCAATCTTTATATGAAAAAGTCTATGCCGCCTGGGAGCCTTATGCACACCTGCCAAGCCGCTTACCCGATGAATTACGTGAACGACATGCACAACTATACGCACAAGCCATTGCAAGTGCGAAAGAAAAAGGCTGGGATACCGAGCTGGATGAAGATGATTAGCGGTTTGTCGGAAAATGCAAGATTCGCGCCGGGCCGTCCAACTTAGCTTTGCTGGCCAAGGTCTGCAACGCAAGGGGCAATTCCCTTTGCAATCGGGTCATAATTTCTGACATGTTCTCACGATAATAGATTGCATCATAAATGACCGGCTGATTCAACGCATCACGATCTTCTCGCCTGAAATTGCACCAAGCGATATCAACCCAGCATTTACGCTCCCCATCTATAAACACAAACTCATCGTTATCGACAATGGCCATATATTGCATCGCGCGGATAGGCACAAACAAATGCCGGGTTGAACAGCGCGTTAATAACGTGATGGCTAGATTATATGTATTTGCCGGCAAGTTGCGAGTCTCCCGATGGATCTCAGGATCACGATAACAAGTAATCTCCATAATTGTCCCAGCTAAGTATTTTAGGTTTAGATTGTTGCTGCAGATATAGATACTTTCAACTGCGCAGTTGAGAAGCAAAATATCCATACATGTGTTACCTTACCGCCGATAATTCAGGAACTCAAGATGATCAGCAATAATTTTTATTCATCAACTAAACCGGAAAGCAAGTTTTGTTGACCGAGAGCACAATCCCTATTGCCTACGAAATAACGAGCGATGTCACTGCACAAACTTTTTAGTCATTTTATTTCACGCCTAGGGCCTGGATTGCTCTATGCTGGCGCAGCTGTGGGAGTTTCTCACCTGGTTCAATCCACTCAAGCCGGTGGCATGTTTGGATTTGAGTTAATTATTGCGATTATTATTATTCATTTAATCAAGTATCCTTTCTTTGAGTTTGGCCCGCGCTATACCGCAGCAACAGGGCAGCATATTTTGCACGGATATCTAAAACTGGGGAAGTGGGCCATCTGGCTCTATTTGCTCCTATCGATATCAACCATGTTCATCGTTCAAGCCGCTATTACCGTAGTAACCGCGGGCTTAATAACGAACATTTTCGGTCTCGAAGGGCTGGGTGGGCATGATCCACAAATAGTTGCATTTATTATCAGCAGCATCTTGCTGTTGTTTGCCTTGATCTTGTTGATCAGTGGCCGCTACAAGCTTCTGGATAAATTAATGAAAATTATTATCCTAGTGCTTGCGGTCACTTCGATTGCTGCTGTGATTATGCTGTTATTTGACAATCCGGGGCACCATAAATCTGCAACTGTATTTTTCTCATTTTCTGACACCGTGCATTTAATTTTTCTGGCAACATTTCTTGGCTGGATGCCTGCCCCTCTTGATCTTTCTGTGTGGCATTCCATTTGGGCTCAAAGCAAAAATGAAAGTGCGGGTAAGTTAACCAGCATGCAAGATACTCTATTCGATTTTAGAGTGGGCTATATTGGAACGGCTTTTTTAGCGATTTGTTTTCTATTATTGGGTGCGTTGGTGATGTACGGCAGCAATATCCCTTTCGCGGCTGGAGGCGCGGCCTTTGCAGGACAATTGATTGATATGTACCAACAGGCGTTAGGTCAGTGGGCTTATCCCGTTGTTGCCATCGCAGCATTAGCGACCATGTTCAGCACCACATTAACCGTACTCGACGCTTTCCCGCGCTCAATCAGCGCCGCATCAGCATTGATATTTCCCCAAAAATCACCGCTGAACAATGAGAAAACCTATCTGATCTGGCTATTGATCATCATTACAGGAACGTTATTCATCCTGTTCTTTTATCTCGCTTCAATGCGCGACTTGGTCAAAATTGCCACTGTAGTATCTTTCGTAGCGGCTCCCATTTTCGCCGTATTAAACATGCAGGCCGTATTTAGTAAAGACATGCCCGATCAGCATCGTCCGGGAAAATTGATGTGGATTTGGTGCTGGCTCGGCGTTGTCACTTTATCCGGATGCTCGATTACCTATTTATTATTACTTTAATTTGCCCGCAAAATAACATTTGATGCGCCCTACTCGCCTTGAGAAGCCAGCAGTCACTCGCAGCAATTTCAAAACAATTGCTTCACTATTACCCTATTTATGGGAATTTAAAGTCAGGGTTATTTTAGCGCTCAGTCTGCTGGTATTGGCCAAATTAGCCAATGTTTCCGTCCCTTTGGTTCTGAAGGAAATTGTCGATGCTCTGGATCAGGCGCGTGCTGAGCTGGTACTCCCCGTTTTTTTGCTGATGAGTTATGGGGTGTTGCGTCTGTGCAGTACTCTATTTGGTGAATTGCGCGATGCCATCTTCGCCAAAGTGACGCAACGGGCAATCCGGCGCGTAGCCAACAAAGTATTTTGTCATCTGCATTCATTGTCGTTACGTTTTCATTTGGAACGGCAAACTGGTGGTGTTTCACGCGATATCGAACGTGGCACGCGTGGCATTTCATTCCTGCTGAATTTTATGCTGTTTAATATTCTGCCGACACTGCTGGAAATCGGGCTAGTATTAGCCATACTCATCAGCAAGTATGACATCTGGTTTGCCATCATCATTGTCTCGACCTTGCTGGCTTATATCTCACTGACACTGATCGTCACCGAATGGCGCATGATTTTCCGCCGCACCATGAACAATATGGACTCAAAAGCCAATACGCAAGCCATCGACAGTTTGCTGAATTACGAAACGGTCAAATATTTTGGTAATGAATCCTGGGAAGCCCGGCGTTACGATGAGCACTTACAATCATGGGAAAAGGCCGCCGTACGCAATCAAACTTCGCTGGCAACGCTTAATGCAGGACAAAGCGCAATTATTGCTGTAGGCGTCACACTGCTCATGCTGTTGGCAGCTGATCAGGTCATTGACGGCCATATGACTTTGGGTGATCTGGTGTTGATCAATGCTTTTATGCTGCAACTCTATATGCCATTGCATTTCCTCGGTTTTGTGTACCGCGAAATCAAGCACTCACTCGCAGACATGGAGCGCATGTTTACCTTACTGGAGGAAAACAAGGAAATTCAGGACAAACCCGAGGCCAAAATACTCGACGCCAACAATGCAGCAATCCATTTTGATCACGTCAATTTCAGCTATGAACCCAATCGTCAAATTCTGTTTGATGTCAGCTTTGATATCCCCGCCGGACAAAATATCGCCGTTGTAGGTCACAGTGGCTCAGGGAAATCCACACTGGCCCGCTTGTTGTTCCGTTTTTATGACGTACAGTCGGGCCGCATTCTGATCAACGATCAGGACATCCGTGACGTCACCCAGCAAAGCCTGCGTACTGCCATGGGCATCGTACCGCAAGACACGGTGTTATTTAACGATAGTATTTATTACAACATTGCCTATGGGCGCCCGGATGCCACGGCGGATGACGTCTACGCAGCCGCAAGATCAGCGCATATTCATGATTTTATTGAGAGCCTTCCTGAGAAATATGAAACCATCGTCGGCGAACGCGGCTTAAAACTATCGGGCGGTGAGAAACAACGCGTAGCCATCGCCCGCACCATTCTAAAAAATCCGGTCATGCTGATCTTTGACGAAGCCACATCAGCGCTGGATTCACATTCAGAAAAACGGATTCAGGTCGAGTTAAAACGCATTGCAAAGAACCGAACAACATTAACCATAGCCCATCGATTATCCACCATTGCTGATGCTGATCAAATCCTGGTCATGGATCATGGACGCATCATTGAGCGTGGAACGCATCAGCAGTTGCTTACCATGAACAGTAACTACGCGCGTATGTGGGAACTACAAAGACAACAAGAAATTGATCAAAGCTCAACACGCTCAATCGTCTGATCAATCAATCGGACAACGCCAGCTTTAAACTTCGGAGTCACTTTCAAAATACCAATTGATCTCAGCTAACTTCACATTATTTTTCAGATCTAGAATTAAGCATATACTCGACGAATTAAGTATAGTTTTTGTTGTGTAACCTAATGATATGCGAACGGCTTCTATTGGATTCGCAATTCTGTACCTAACCCCAATGCTGTCATCTCTAGCGGCAAAGACGTAAAAGCCTCTTTCTCACGCACAGGAACAAATATCTCTGCTTTTGCTCCAGGGGAATCTGTGGCACTCTTTAATTATAATGGGGTGTCTGTAACAAATAGTGGAACATCATTTTCGGCGCCTTATATTTCTGGCATTTTTGCTATAGCGTGTCAAGCTGCAGGCACTTTATGTAATACAGCTCCAACTGCAGCATCTCTTTATACGGCTCTAAGAAATACTGAAACAATAGGAACAGTTACAAACACTAACGGAACTCCATTAACTGGAGCAACTTCACGTTTCATTAGTCAACAATGGTAAAGTCTGCTGTATATATAAGATAAACTTATCAGAGCGTTTAAGTTTCACAACGCTCTGTCTTTATTTGTAGGAGCTAGTAATGATTAAGAAAAGATTTTTTGCCACAGCATTGATTTTATGCAACTGTGTTGCCATGACAATTGTTAATGATGGGGTAGCGGATAGCACAAATCTTTCGAATAATAATGTGCCTAGTTATGAGAATGGCATTTTGACAATTCCACGTGTCGACACACCAGATCAGATCGGGAATTATCAAGATGCGGTGCTGAAACTTGATCCACAGTTGAATGCTTGGGTTCTACAACAAGTTGATCCAGCTCAATTTAATTCTTCTAATCCAAGAATTAAGTCTGTCGATGTATTTGTTATAAATGACTCTTTTCCAACGCAGGTTTTTTTACAAGTAACGGGTGATTTTACATGCGGCGAATTTGGGCAAATCAATACAGGTAGAAAAGAAAACTCGTTTGATATACAAGTCTCTGTAAACCCAATTCCGCAAGGGCAGCTATGCACTGCAGACATTACAGAGTTTGTTAGAGTCATTCAATTGGATGTATATCGCTTAAGTGCTGGGGATTACCAATATAATATCAACGGTGGAAATTCAGGTACGTTTACTTTAACCAAAGATAATAAATTTGGTGAATGTGGGGGCACGAATAATACCGATGAAATTTGTGAAATTGAAGTAACGACAGGATCTTAATTTTAGCTTGTTTAAGAACTTCTGAAAAAACTACTGTACTCGAAACTTGGTCAGGATACGTTAAATTAAGCTCGAAATGCTCATTTACCACGTATAAACAGCGCCTTTCTTTTAATTCGCCTTTCCTGACTATCACTTTCCTCCTTCTTCAGAGCTTCCTTAATTTATTAGATTATCGGGTTCGTCCGAGCTATGATTATTTCTGGTGTATGACAAGTGAGGAGAAAGCGGTGTAGCCT